>RFIF01000576.1 GCA_003695655.1 Cyanobacteria bacterium J069 | reverse complement strand
TGACGCGCATGATTAGCAGTTTGGAGCCGTCGGTGGATGCGGCGGCCAGCGAGACGAATTTGCGGCAGGCGGTGGGTCGGTTTTTGCCCAGCTTGAAGGATGCGCCGGGAACCTGGAGTCGCTGTCCGGTGGCGTTTACGGGCGATCGCCTGCCGCTGGTGGGCCCGGTGCCAGGTGCCGAGGGCATCTATCTCTTCTCTGGCTTTAGCAATCCGTTTGCCCTGATGCCGCCGCTGGCTCGTCGCTATGCCCACCATCTGACGGGGCAGGCTGATCCGCTGCTGGCAGGAGTCAGCCCTGCGCGCTTTGGAGGATGATGCTTTTCAGCCGCCCTAACAAAAAAGCCACCCTTGCGGCGTGGCTTTGAGGAGCATATTCAGGAGGTTATAGACCCACTGGCTAGGCGAGGAGCTTGGTTGTTAGCAAGGTGTCTATAGGTTTAGTATGCGGGGTTTCACCCCCCAAGCCAGTGATGTGCGTAAACCGGAGCCGGTGATTGTGAAGCAGCGATCGCGTGATTTGCGTCACCCCACAATCTCAAACTGGATGCCAGCACTTTGACGCAGGTCGCAGGTCTGGTGGTCGGTTATATTGGTATCACTTAGCTCCAGGTTGTAGAAGTCAACTGTTTCGTGATCAAAATAGGGGCCAGCGTGCCAGGTGCCCAGGTTCAGCTTGATAAAACAGGTGCCGGGAACGCGGAAGGCGGCGATCGCCTCCAGGTCTGGCTCATCTTGCGGTGAGGGTGGGGCCACGGCAATCAACCAGTCCTTGCCCGCCAGCGACCCCAAACACTGGGTACATTGGCGGTGGCGCGTAATCCGCGAAAACTGCCGCCCGCGCTGGGGCAGCCGCATGATGTAAAACCGGGGAATGCCGCGATCGAGACAAAGCTGGGCATCGTCGGGGCCAAAGTGCGCCCCGTCTGGGCTGGCATGAATCACCTGCCCAAAAGGCTGAAACGCGGCGGCTGAGATTGGCTGTGCCTGGAGCTGACGAACGACGGACGTTTGCATCGGCATCACCTGAAAACGGATTTATCTTTCATGCTGACTTTGAGGCTTCTGGGTAGCGTCTGGTGGCAAGCCTTTAGTCTTCGGATTTTAGATCTCGTTCCATCAGCGTTTCCACAGCCTGCTGCGGCGTAATCTGCTCATTCAGCAAGAGATAGACTTGATGGGCGATCGGCATAGGGATTTGCTCTCGCTGGGCCAGGTCAAATAGCACATTAGCCGTGTTGACGCCTTCGGCCGTGCCCTCCAGGTCTGCCAAAACCCTGGACAGCGAAAACCCCTGAGCAAGCTGATAGCCAACCTGATAGTTACGGCTGAGGGGGCTGTTGCAGGTGGCCAACAGATCGCCCAGACCCGATAGCCCAAAGAAGGTTTCGGTTTCGCCGCCCAGATAGCTGCCCACCCGAATAATTTCGGCTAGCGCGCGCGTAATCAGAGCCGACTTGGCATTGGTGCCCAGTTGCAGCCCATCGCAAACCCCAACGGCGATCGCAATCACGTTCTTTAAGGTGCCGCCCAGCTCTGTACCCAGGGGGTCAGTGTTGGTATAAACCCGAAACCGCTCTGAAGCAAACACGCGCTGCACAAACTGAGCCGCCCCGACCGAGCCGCTCGACACCACCGTTGCTGCTGGCAGATCCTGCATGATTTCCTTGGCCAGGTTGGGGCCAGAGAGGACGGCGATCGCCTGGTGGGGCAGGGCCGCCTGCCAGAGCTGAGTCGGCGTGCGAGCAGTGGCGGGATCTAGTCCCTTGGTGGCGCTGACGAGAATCGTGGACGGCGCAATGCCAATCTGCGCCAGCCGGGGAGCCAATTCCACCACGCCCTTAATCGACATTGCCGACACTAATATATCTGCGCCCCCCAGGCTGTCTTCCAGGGGTTCCTGAAACCGGCGCGACCAGCGCCGCACGCGATGACCGTTGCGCTCTGCCAGCGTCGCCAGCGTTGCGCCCCAGGCTCCGGCTCCCAACACCGTCAGGTCTACAGCTGCAGTCACGGGTAAGGGGGCGGGCTGATTCACAGACTGATTCACAGACTGAGCCGTCATAAGAGCCGTCCACCTACCCCGCCTGCGAGGCATCCTAAATCGGGCCAGTTGGCGCTGCTGCTGAGACATTCCGGCGACAGAGTAGACAAATCAATCAGAGCAGACAAATCAATCGGTGCAGGAATCATCTCGCCCCGCAGGTCGAGCAGTTGCACAATTAGCAGGTAAGCAATGCTGAGCAAAATGGCGATCGCTCCCGTCACGACCGCCACCACTTTAGACCGATCCATAACGCCAAACCTCACTTTATAGTCCCATTACACACCCAATAACGCTGTCTAGTTCAGGCGTCGGTCTTTTCGATCTGGTCGCGGATGTCATTGAGGTCAATGTATTTGTCGGTGACGTTCCGCAATTCGCGAGCAATCATGCCTTCCGTAGACACCACCGTAATATGAGTGCTTTTAGAACGCAGTAGCTCGATCGCCCGCTCAAAATCACCATCACCGCTGAATAAAATGACGCGATTATATTGATCAACAGTGTTGAACATGTCGATCACAATTTCCACATCCAGATTCGCTTTTTGAGAATAGCGTCCTGAATTGTCGTCATAATATTCCTTCAGGATTTTGGTGCGGACTGTATAACCCAAACTGATCAGCGCATCCCGAAAGCCACGCTGATCCTGAGGATCTTTCAGTCCGGTATACCAAAAGGCGTTAATTAGCTCTACGTCTGGATCGTTTGTAAAATAATCCAAAACTCGCCGGGGGTCAAAAAACCAGCCATTTTTTTGTTGAGCGTAGAACATATTGTTCCCATCAACAAAAATCGAAAGGCGGCTAACAGATGACATAGAAGTTAAAGCCTAAAAATTAGGGAGCTTACAGGATTTGGTATTGATAGACAGCGCCAGATATCCAGTTGAGGCAGGCATTTACCGCACAGCCAGAAATCTAGAGCCGTCATAAAATTTAGAGGAGCTTGGGGCCTGATAAATGTTCTCAGTATAGCAACTGCTTCTCAAGACGCTGTTTGTCAACGCACAGGACGGGCAAGTGCTGCGCCCAACTTTTAGCCCAACTTGCAGAGGCAGCTAGCCTCTAAAAGCTAAGCCAGTCGTGGCTTTCTCCGCTGGGGTAGAAGCTGCTAGTTTTAATAATCTCTGCCTCTAGACACAGGGTTACAGCGCAGAGTTACAGCGCAGATCAGGACAGGACACAGAGGTAGGACAGAGAGAATTGATAGGAGCTGATGGCTAGCACTTAGCATCATGCACCTAGTACGATGCAGCGGCGATCGCCCCTAGCCTTGGGTGCGGCGCTCGATTTTTCGGATCTGGGAAGGCAATTCAGGGAAGGCAATCCAGGGAAGGCAATCCAGGGAAGATAGTGCCATAAAGACAAATACCCCAGCTTGCATTATTCAGTCGGGGTTGTTAGGTATGAGCACCAGTCGCTCCAGCTTCCAGGATAGAGTCGGGCTGGCCCCAGCCCGGCCAGCTCTAGCGACAGCAAGTTGACGCAGGCTGTTACGCCAGAGCCACAGTAGACAATAATCTCTTCGGAGTTCTGCACATCTCGCCAGCGATGCTGCTGGGCTGCGGTTGCAAGGATATTGCCTTGATCGTCCGTCGTGTCTTGCCAGGGATAGTTCACTGCGCCGGGAATGTGGCCGGCGATAGGGTCGATGGGTTCACGCTCACCCCGATAGCGATCGCCCTCGCGAGCATCGACCAGCACCACCCCTGCCTGGTCTTTTCGCTGCTTCACCATCTCCCGATCTACTGCCATCTCAGCACGCACTAGGGGGACAAACTGTCCGGTTTTCCGTCCGGCTGGCTGTCCGGCTGGCTGTTCGGCTGGCTGTTCGGCTTTGGACAGCGGGATGTCGGCTGTTACTGGATATCCCGCCGCTTGCCACTGGCGAAATCCGCCATTTAGCACGGCAACCCGGTCATGCCCCAGATAGCGCAAGAGCCACCAAAAGCGGGCCGCAAAACCCAGCCGCGAATCGTCGTAAGCCACCACCCAGGTTTCTCCCCGAGTAATACCCGCTGCTGCCAGCTTTGGGGCCAGCGCCTCCGGGTCAGGCAGGGGATGGCGGCCGCCGTGGCGCTGGGCTGGGCTAGAGAGATCAGCATTGAGGTCAAAGTAGACCGCGCCAGGAATGTGGCTCTGCTGGTATTGCCGTCGTCCCCAGTCTGGTTCGAGCAACGAAAACCGACAGTCGGCGATCGCCACCTCTGGTCGATGGAGCTGCGTCAACAGCCAGTCCCCAGAAACTACCGAAGCAAAGTCCGTTAATTGAGCCATGAGCCGATCTGTCCCTTTTGATCTGTCCCTTAATACCTGGCGAGTCATTAAACTTCCTCAGCGGCTGCCTTTCTACCCAGCCATCGCCATCGCCCTTCAGCCTGTCAGATGCAACGATTCCTCCTGATGCTACGCGCCAAACTGCTTGGGATGTGCCAATATCACCCATCAGCCTCAGCATCCGCCGCCCAACTTGGTCTAACCGATGCGCTCCGTCGAACAGCGGCATTCGCCTGATGGCTATGTCAGCCCAAAAGCACTAAAGCAGGGCGCTAAGATAGAATGCAACATGGCCGTCTGAGATAATTTTTTTGAAAGTGAGGAATAGAGTGAGAAATCTATGGAGGGCGATCGCCCTCCTCAAGCGTGGCTACCTGGCAGTGGTAGGCAATCCTTGATCTAACCAGAAATCAGCCGAAATCATCACAGCAGACATTGATTCACAACCTGATTCACCCCTGGCAAGCTCTGTAGTTGATTTTGGGATTAAAAGACTTTTGCAAATTTTCAGTCGATTTTTAGAATTTATACTTCAGGTTTGTATATTTAATTTTTTCCTTACTTCACTGCTTGTATTTAAGTTTTTAATTAGTTTACTAAACTCTGGCTCTATCCATAGCCCAGCATGGCGAGATACTACCTGCATAGCGAGATACTACAGACTCTGAATAAACCCACTGTGTTTAATATCAATCCACTATTATCCGCAAAGCCCCAGTCTTATCGAGCTAATGAGAAGCATTGTTAAGCCTTAATAGTGATAAATCTCCGTAAAAAGCCTGATCTCTGGTGTTCACTCATTCAACATACTAATAATCATGAACCTTTTCAGCGTGTTGTTAGACGGAGATCGACACATGCAAATCCTGCGCTCCAGAATCCTAATAGCCCCTACAGAGAGCGAAAGCGAGATCTTCCTGTGAACTACCCCGATTCTGAAAAGCCTAAGATTCTTGTCGTTGACGACCATCCGTCAAGCCGCATGACTGCCGTAGCCCTGCTGTCGGTGGAAGGCTATGAGGTTCTGGAAGCCGATAGTGGTGTTGCTGCCCTCGATTCCGTGTCCCAGTCCAATCCAGACCTGATTTTGCTGGATGTGATGATGCCAGGCATGGATGGTTATGAAGTCTGTCGCCAGCTCAAGCAAGACGAACACACTCGCCTCATTCCCGTCGTATTTGTGACTGCGCTCAACGATCGCCGGGCCAGATTGCGGGGAATTGAAGCGGGCGGCGATGATTTTCTGTCCAAGCCGTTTGACCAGCTTGAGCTGTCCGCTCGCGTCAACTCTCTAGTTCATCAGAAGCGGCTGAACGAGGATCTGGATCATGCGGGGCAGGTGCTGTTTTCCATTGCCCGCACGATTGAAAGTCGAGATCCTAACACTGGCGACCATTGTGAGCGTTTGATTACGCTCAGCAAATCCTTTGGCGAGTTTCTGGGGCTGTCTCGGGCTGAGGTGCGCGATTTGATGTGGGGCGGCTATCTGCACGACATCGGCAAGATTGGCATTCCTGATACGGTTTTGCTGAAGGTGGGCAAGCTGTCGCCAGAAGAATGGACAGTGATGCAGCAGCATGTCTTGATCGGAGAGCGCATTTGTCAGCCCCTCCGCACGATGCAGGGCGTAATCCCGATTATTCGCCATCATCACGAGCGCTGGGACGGGTCGGGCTATCCCGACGGGCTAAAAGGCAACGATATTCCGTTCCTGGCCCAGGTATTTCAGATGATTGATATTTACGACGCGCTGACCCATGAACGCCCCTATAAGCTGGCGCTTTCTCCTGAAGAGTCGCTAAAAATCATGGCAGAAGAAACGGCAAAGGGCTGGCGCAACCCCGATCTGATGGAAAAGTTTTCAGCCTTTATCGGCGCACAGGCGATCGCCGCCTAGTCGTCCCTGACTTGCTGCCAAGTGCCGTCAAGCGCCGCCAGCTATCAAAATACTTCCATATACTTCCATCACTTTTGGCCCTGAGCAAAGCAGCGCACCTGCCAAACGACACCCCTTCCCATGCCATAATCAGTCGGGCTTGAGAGCCATCAGGCGCTGACTGGCAAGGGCTTTTCCGTTGGATGGGCGGGTATGAAGAGACTGATTTCAATCCTGGTAAGTGGCGTCATTCTTCTATTTATTTACTGGAAGATTGACTTCGCCGGGCTAATCCGGGTGTTTCGCGAGTGCGATCGCCTGTGG
>RFIF01000575.1 GCA_003695655.1 Cyanobacteria bacterium J069 | reverse complement strand
TTTACGAAGTGTTCTCTAAATATGAGCCAGATAATTTACTGCTTAAACAGGCGGAGCAGGAAGTCCTCGCCGACCAGCTAGAGGTGCATCGACTGGAAAAGACGCTGAATCGAATGCGATCGCTCTTTTGGGTTTGGCAAACAACAAAGCGCCCCTCCCCCTTCGCCTTTCCGCTGCTGGTCGAACGGCTCAACTCGCGCCTGTCAAACGAGGGCCTGCTGGAGCGCATTGCTCGCATGAAGCAGCAGTGGGAGGGCAAAACCTGAACCGTAGATCATGCCAGCATTTCAGCCAAAATTAGACAAAAATAGAGCCAACAGACTTGATGCGATCGCCCAAGGCTGCTATATTAAGAGACTGTTCAGGACGCATAGCTCAGTTGGTTAGAGCACCACGTTGACATCGTGGGGGTCACTGGTTCGAGTCCAGTTGTGTCCATACCTGAAACCCGCTCACAGAGCGGGTTTTGCATTTCAGGGCTTTCGGTTTTGTTGGGTATAACACCGGGTATACGCCCTCACTCTGGGACGATTTGATGCAGTTTCCGGGGTGTGTTGGATAGCGATTTGGGTATAAAAATGGGCAGGGTTAGGGTCGAGTCTTGCAGAGATCGCTTGCGTTTGAGATGGGGGGGCGAGGGCCAGCGCTCTTGCTTCTACCCAGGACTCGACGACACCCCCGCCAACGCCGCCAATGCCCAGCTAAAGGCAAACGAGATTGAACGCGACATCGCCCAAGACATCTTCGATCCGACGCTTGAGCGGTATCGAGGCGATCGCCTTGGGCTGGAGTGACGTGACAGAGGATTCCTCACAGATTTGGTTTGGCAAGGGGTTTTCGTTGCTGTTTTGGGCGATCGCCGGCAAATACTCGTAACGGCTGATCGCATCTCGCAGCAGGGCTGCATCCTCCACAGTGTAGAGCCGCGCTGGATGGTGCCCGGTGCATTGCTGAATGATTCTTAACCATCTAGCCCGCGTACACGCCGCGCCCCTGTATGCCGGTGAAAAAGTCGCGTCCTGATGTTTTGCAGGCTTCCGATAGCTCCCACGCTTTGAGCTGGGCTACCCATCCATCAACCAACAGCAGCAGCGTCGATAGGTTTTGGTTGCTCATGGCGATTCTCCTGTGGCTTGATTGATTGCTGCCAGCAGCCCCAGAAGCCCTCACTCAGTCTTGACTTCGCTCTTCCGCCATCGGCTTAACCCGAACTCAGGTTAGGGTACGGCAACATATTTCTGCTGGTTTATTGATCAGATGGGACGGATGAGCGCTAGAGGTCGGGGCGCGTGATGCAGGCGGCATCGAGCAGGCGCGATCGCCCGGCGCGGACGACGGTGCAGCGTTCCTGGAGCATGGCGATCGCTGGTGTGTCGCCACGCTCCAGAGTCGCGATCGCTTTGTCTACAGCAGGTTTGAAGGAACTATATACGAGCCAATCTTTCTGACGCAGGTAATCGGGCTGGAATGCTTCGTCTTCAATCCAGATCCAGTCAATACCGTAGTTCTGAATGACTTGCTGCACGGTTTGCGGATTGGGGCTGTATTGCAGTTGCAACAGAGCGATCGCCCGCTGCTGCAACTCTTGGTAATAGTCGGGATGATAGGCCAGCGCAAACTCTCGGCCTACCAAAGTGGAACGTAGCGCGAACGCGGGCACGTTATCGGCTTCGTCGGCCAGTGAGGCGACCAGTGCAGACTTGGGCTGGTTTGCCAAAAACTGGTGAATAGCAGGCGTTTGGGCAATTTGCCAGTTTTGCAGCACGTAGATGAGCGGCGGCACCAGCGGCACCAGCGTCACCACAGCCGCGAGAAACCCCAGAATTCCTAATATTGAGCGATCGCCCTTCACCAGGGGCACCTTGCCGCGCAGCTTTGGCCCAAATGTTTGCCAGAATTGGCTGATCAACACGGTGAACACGATCGCCGCACTCAGCGGCAGCACAATCCGAAAGCTGTGGTAGTTGTAGCGGCTGGGCAAGTACAGGCGCGGCAAAAACAGGTGCGCCAACACAAACCAGCCCATCGATGCCAGCAGCACATCCACCAGCACACGCACCTTGGGCGTGACATACTGCATGGCAGCAAAGCGCGATTCGCGAAGCGATCTCCGCGAGAATCGCCCCAGCAGCGGCAGCGCCAGCCCCACTAGGCTAAGCGACGGAAACAACTGGAGCCGGATGCCGCTGCGCCCGTTAAACCAAAAGTTGAGCGGCGGCACGCCGAAGTATTCGTTGCGTCCCAGCAGCCCATGCTCTGGCATGGCGCGCATCAGGTCGTAGGTGAGCGGCTGTCCGAGGGAATCCATCGCTCGACTGAACGGTAAAATCACCAGCAGCGCCACGCCCAGCCCCAGCACCCAGAATAGATAGTCGCTGCGATCGCGCGATAGTTGTGGTCGGTTGCCGCGCCATTTCACCAGCGCCACCGTCAGCACGCCCACGCCAACTAGCATCAAATGCGGAAAGAACAGCCCCTGTAGCCCCAACGCCAGCACGCATGGCAGGGGCGATCGCCGCAGCAGGTAATACAAAAACGCAGCAAAAATTGGGTAAACGAACGCTCTAGGTGTGCCAGAAATCAGGTCGTCGTTCAGCCAGAGCAGTTGGTTAGAAATTAATGTACTGAGAAATGCGCCCACGGGGGACGGAAATATTTCTAAAAATGCGTAAAACAAGTAGACAGTGGCGATCAGGCTGAGCAGCAGCGGCAAAATTTTGACAAACGTTAGAGCGGGCAATCCCAGCTTGGCGGCACCTGCAAAGACAGCCTTGAACCCCAGTGGCGCGACCGACTGAAAGTAATCGGCGATCCAATCATTGGGGAATAGCTCTGGATCAGTAAAGCGCTGCATCCAGACCACATGCTGACGCACGTCATCCTGCACGATATAAGGATTGCTAAAGGCATGGGCGATCGTCACCAGCCCGTAATAGAGCGCAACCAGGAGACTGATGCTAAGCCACAGGCTAACGGGCGATCGCACGGACACGCGACTATCTGACGAATCGGATGCAGGTTGGAATAGGATCATCGCGGGTTTATCACTTTGGTCGTGATTTGGTCAAAGTATTGACTGAGTAAGGGTAGCAAGACGCTATGCAGACGGTTCAATGCGCCCATTTCAAACCCTGGCGTGATTGCGAAGGCGTGACGCTGCACGCCTGCCAGAATCACCTCGGCAACGCCATCGGCGCTCCAGGTTTTGGCGGTGGCTGTGATTTTTTGGGTGACGAGCGGCTTGGTTTTGTTTTCTTCGACCAGTTGCGGGGTGTCGGTGTCGGGTGGATAGACGATGGAAACGCCAATGCCCTTGGGCTTTAGCTCGCCGCGCAGGGCTTCGGCCAGGCCCCGCAGGGCAAATTTGCTGGGGCTGTAGGCGGTGTATCCGTACAGTCCCACCAGCCCTGCCCCGGAGGACACGCAGACGATCTGCCCGCGCCGCCGCTGTTCCATGGCTGGAAGGGCGGCGCGGATGCAGTACAGCGTCCCGAAATAGTTCACTGCCATTGTCCGCTCAAACACTTCCGTGGGAATTTCCAGGAATTCCCCGGGACGGGCAATTCCGGCGCAGGTGACGAGCAAATCGGGCGGGCCAAGCTGGGCGATCGCCTCCTGCACGGCCGGTTCGGCTTGCTCGCGGTCGGCGACGTCGGCGGCAAAGGTGAGCACCTGCTGGCTGGGTGACTGGCGCTTTGACTCGATCTGTAACTGGGCCGCTGCCAGTTTTTCTGGCGTGCGGGCAATCAGCGAGAGGGAGGTGCCCTGGGCGGCCAGCCGCCGGGCGATCGCCAGCCCAATGCCGCTAGAACCGCCTGTGATCATGGCGTGTTGTGGGGTGATCATCGGCTGCGTCGCTCAATTTCTCGGCGGAGGGACACCAGCGTGGTTTCTAGTTCGCCGCGATAGACCCGCGAGTAAACGTCTCGCATCAGGTCAGAGCGGGGGGAAATAACCACTTGATGGGTGAGCACCAATTGGCGGGCTGAGGCCTGCTGAATCTGCCAAACACCCTGCATAACTTGCTCGTCGCCGTCCATCACCACAAACTGAATCTGCGAGGGCCGTTGCTCCGCAGAGGCGATCGTCACGCGATTGCGGACGGGCAGCGAAGCCACTCGCAGCACGTTCACCTGTTCAAACGTCACCTGGTTGCCGTTACGGCTGAGCAGACGGCTCGATTCGACATTGGGCAAAAACGTCGCAAAATTGTTGTAGTCAGTCAGCACGGCCCAGGCCGCAGCGCTAGAACCATTGATCACCACTTGTCCCACAAAGCGCCCATTTTCGCCCGAAATGGTGACACCTGCGGCAGTGGCCGTGGCGTAGGGCAGGCGCAGATTTTCTGACAGGTTTTCTGGCAGGTTTTCTAAGGAAGAATCACTGAGTTGCCTGCGGAACTGCGCATCTGGTTGCGGTATTGAGCCTACAGCGCTGACATCTAGCCGATTGACTAGTCGATTGACTAGCTGATTGGCAGAGGCCGGGGTAGCAGCCGATAGCCCGGGCCCCAAGGCTGCCAAAAAGACAGCGACCCCACCAGCCAGAGCGGTGAATTGAGTCCATCCGGGTCGAAGTGGTTGTAGAAAATTCATGGTGAGTCAGGGCAATATCCTAAAGGGAAAACTTCAAACGGTAAACTTCAAATGGCAAACTTCAGAGGGCAAACTTCAGGCGGCAAACCTCAAACGGCAAACTTCCCAGAATTGTAAGCGAGGTTGTTGGCTGGTGAGTAGCGCACTAGGTGTAGAAACCACGGTTTAGCGGGGGGGGACAGGGGCAAAATGCTGACGCTGAAAGGGGTAGGTCGGCAGGGCAACTTTTTTTTGAAAATAGCAGCGATCGCCATCATGCCAGTGCAAATTGTGGCCCTGGATAAACCATGTGGCCATCTGCGGCAGTTGGGTCTGGGCTTGCTCTGGGGATAGGTAAAGTGTGGTGGTGTCGGACGGGCGCGGCGCGGCGCTGAAGTGAAGGTGGACGGGAGGCAGGGCGGATGGCGATTCAGGGACGGATCGCTTTGCGAATCGCCCCTGATAAATTTCTGCGGCGGCTTCGCCCTGGAGGGCAAACGTTAGCTTTGTGAGCAAGTCGGGGAGCGATTGGGCCAGAATGGCGAGGCGGGAGGGGAGGGGCGATCGCCCGGTGTTCGCTGTCCAGCAGAGGTCGGCTAGCGATAAATCGGGATGCCGCTGCAAGTGCGAGAGATAGCGCTCGATCAGTTGCGACAGGGCGGGTTCGCTGCGGGCAGACAGCGTGAACAGGTGCAGCGGAAAGGGGACGAGGGCGACGGGGGACGGCGGCGGCGCTTCGGCCAGCACAACATGGGCATTGGCTCCGCTAAAGCCGAAAGCATTCACCCCGGCGATGCGGCGCGGTGCGGCCCAAGCGGTGGGGACGGTGGGCACTTTTAGCGGCAGTTTGTCCCAGTTGATTTGCGGGTTGGGCTGGTGCAGGTGCGGGTGGGGCGGCAGCGTTTGATGCTGAAGCGACAATGCCACTTTGATCAACCCGGCTATGCCAGAGGCGGCTTCCAGATGCCCAATGTTGGGTTTTACGGAGCCGATCCAGAGCGGGTCGGGGCGATTCGCAAGATCCGTCCCGGCATCGCCAAACACCTGGCCCAGCGCCTCCAGCTCAATCGAGTCGCCCAACACTGTGCCCGTGCCGTGGGCTTCCAGATAGCTGATTTGCTGTGGTTCCAGGCGGCTCTGGCGCAGAGCCTGACGAATCACAGCCTGCTGCGCCAGGCCGTTGGGCACGGTCAGCCCGCTGGAGCGGCCGTCGTGGTTGGTGGCGGAGCCGAGGATGACGGCTGTCACCGAGTCGCGATCGCCCAGGGCATCGTCCAGTCGCTTCAGCACCACCACGCCACAGCCTTCGGAACGGACAAAGCCGTCGGCGCTGGCGTCGAAGCTGTGACAGCGCCCCGTTGCGGACAGCATTTTCGCCTTGCAAAAATTGACCATCATCTCCGGCGACAAGATTCGGTTGACGCCACCCACGATTGCCAGGTCGCATTCTCGCTGGCGCAAGCTCTGGCAGGCAAGATGCACCGCCACCAGCGACGAAGCGCAGGCGGCATCGATCGACAGGCTGGGCCCGGTGCTGCCTAGCAGGTAAGATAACCGCCCAGAGGCGGTGCTGTGGGTGTTGCCTGTGGTTAAGTAAGCATCAATGCTGCTGGGGTCTTGCTGCAAAAGCTGGTGCCAGTAGTCGATGCCGCAGATGCCAACAAACACGCCGACGGCTTGTCCCATCAGGCTGTGGGGCGCGATGCCCGCCTGCTCTAGCGCTTCCCAACTGACTTCGAGCAAGAGGCGCTGCTGCGGGTCGAGGCTGGCGGCTTCTCGCGGCGCAATCCGGAAAAATGCGGCGTCGAAGTCGTGCAGATGCGGCACAAATCCGCCGTGACGTGTGTACATTTTGCCAGGGGCGCTGGGGTCTGGACTGTAGTATTGGTCGAGGTTCCAGCGATCGCCCGGAATTTCGGTAATGGCATCTTTGCCTGCGTGCAGCAGCGTCCAAAAGTCGTCCAGCGTGTCTGCTCCCGGAAAGCGACAGCCCATGCCGACAATGGCGATCGGCTGATGCTTTTCTGCTTCCAGCGCTTCTAGCTTGGACTGGAGCTGCTGAATCGCCAGAAGGGCGCGTTTAGTCGTGGAACCATCGGTCATTTAGGGGTTGGGGGTTGGGGATTAGGGATTGAGGCGATCGAGTTCGCGTAGGAGGAGGGCTTCGGCTTCGGCTTCGGTGAGTTGGGCGATGCCCTGGGGAAGCCGCGTTGCGATCGCCGTTTCGGACTCGTTCATTAAACCGTTCTCTGAAGCGTTCGATATTTCATGCAATGGTTCGTTCTCAGTTTGATTCACTGCTATGGTTTTTTCTAGTGGTAATGTGGAAAATTCTGCATTACTGGGCTGTGGTTCGAGCAAGTGCAGCAGGTGTTCGCTCAGCGTGGCAATGGTGGGGTAGCTATAGAGCAGCGCGTTGGGCAGCGATTGCGGCACTTGCTGTTGAAGCTGGTGGGTTAGCTCGATGGTGGTGAGAGAGTCGAGTCCGAGGTCAGTAAAGCC
>RFIF01000574.1 GCA_003695655.1 Cyanobacteria bacterium J069 | reverse complement strand
TGGAAACCTGAAACCTGAAACCTGACCCCTAGTACATCGTCTGCATCAACTGCTTGCGATAGCTGCGGGTCAGCGGATGCTCGTCGCCCAGCAGATCAAACAGCACAATCATCGATTTGCGCGCGCCATCCTGCCGAAACTTGCGATCGCGCGCCACAATTTCTAAAAAACCGATCAGCGCCGCCTCATAGTTTCCGTCTAGCGTCTGCCGTTGAGCCTGGCGATAGGACGTTTCCAGCTCACCGGGTGTCGCTGGCTGGGACAGCTCTCGGTGAAACGCCACCAGCCCGCGCAAGGCCTGGGCCCGACGGAACAACTCCTTATCAGTTTCTGGGATAGCCGCCAGCAGCTTTTCGGCCGACTCGACCTGCCCCTGGCTGACTAAAAACTCTGCCGCCTCTAGCATCAGCCGTGCCTCGGTAGGATGAGCCTGAATCAGGGCCGCAAACAACTGCTTAACCTGGTCAACCTTTCCCGCTGTCCGGGCGGCGCGAATGTCTGCCAGCCCTTGATCCAGCGTTGAGTGCAGATTCAACGTACCCAACAGTTCCCGCAACTGCGGCTCTGGCAGCACGCCCACAAACCCCTGCTGCACCACGCCATCGACCGCAATCCGCACGTCTGGCACCCCCTCTACGCTGTAGGCATTAGCCAACTCAGGGTTCTGGTCAATATCCACTTTGGCCAGCACAAAGTCATATTCCTGCGCTAGCTTTTCGAGCATCGGCTTGAGCAGTTGGCAGGGGCCGCACCAAGTCGCAAAAAAATCTATCAAAACAGGTTTTTCGTAGGATTTTTGCACTACTTCATCCGTGAAGTTTGCCGCCGTGATGTCAACAGAAGTGCCCATAGAAAGCAAGGGGTTAATGGAATGATAGGGTGTTGAAAGTGCTTCTTACCGACCTATCATGCCTGAGAATGGAGCCATGACCGACCAACCTTATGTTTTTTTAGCAGGTGCCAGCCGGGGTGTGGGGTTTGACCTGGCGCGCTGGCTATTGGGGCGCGGGCATCTGACGAAAACGCTGCTGCGCTTGCCACCCAATACAGACGGAGAAGCCTCCCCCGCGCTAGCAGAGCTGGAAACCCTGGGGGCAAAAATTGCCATTGGGGACGCGCTGGATGCTGAAGCCGTTCATCGCGCCATGCAAGCAGACCCTGTGTGGGCAGTGGTTAGCACCATTGGCGGCATCTCGAAAGACGGGCAGCGGGCAGATTTTTTAGGCAACAAGGTGCTAATTGACGCCGCGATCGCCGCTGAGGTCAAAAAGTTTGTGCTGATCTCATCCATTGGCGCAGGAGAGAGTGCGATCGCCCTACCGCCGCAAGTGTTGCAGACGCTTGGGCCCGTCCTGGCAGAAAAAGAGCAGGCAGAACAATACCTGATCGCCAGCGGGCTGACCTATATTGTGGTGCGACCGGGCGGGCTAAAATCTGAGCCGCCCACGGGCAACGCAGTGCTGACGCCGGATGTGGCGATCGCTGGCAGTATTCATCGAGCGGATGTGGCAGATTTGGTGGGGCGCTGTCTATTTTCGAGCCAGGCAGATAATCGAATTCTATCGGCGGTAGATCGAGGAATGCTCTACGGCGAACCTGAATTTGAAGTGCTGCTGCTGGATACTGAACAAGCATAAGTGCTTACAAACATAAGTGCTCACTCGCGAGACGGCGCTGAGCCAAAGTTTTAGCAGAGAACACTTTCTTTGAATTTGACTCAGATTTAATCTCTAGATTTGATCTCTCTTTTATTTTAAAGCAGTTTTTCATACCTAAAATGATCTCTTGAACAAGCCCCATTCGGGTGAATGTTAGGAGTAAGCAGCGGGAATTTAAACCGATTTGGCACCTGGAATTCTTCCTTTTGTCGATTTTAGAGATTTTCGGTAATTATCTGGAAGGATACTGGTAAAGCTATTTACCTAGATTAGGTTCACAGATTATCCTGCTTAAGGCTGCATCTGTTTTTTCCAAAATCTTTTCCAAAATTTTTTCGAGAGTTTTCTGAGATTAGATTTTTTAATTGAGCAGTCTCTGTTTAAGGGTGTGGCTTTTAACAAAAATGAGTACGGTTTCTTTAAAAGCCTATAAATTAAGGACTTTGGGTGATGCAGAAAAAGGTTGCACCTTTCAGAATTCTTGTTTGAAGATATTTTCTGTTTTGGTTTAGGCTGTTTCCCCACTTGCGAGAAGGTTATGCGATCGCTTTCAATTCTTTTGTCTGCCACAGTTAGCATTACGGCTGCCCTGCTAGTTGCCGAAGCCGCCCGCGCTGAAGCGGATGTTTCGACTCAAGCCGCACTGGAGCCACCCCCCACAGACGTATCCCCAGAGGACTCTCCTGTAGACGCCGATATCGCGGCACCAGCCGCCATGCCACAAGCTGCCGCGCCAGTTTCGCCTGTGCCCCCTGTGCGTCCTGCCCTGGAACGACGGCTAAACCAGGCAAATCGACAGGCAGACTGGGAAGAACTGGCCACCTTGGCAGGGCTGCGGCAAAACAGCTCCGATGAAAACAGCTCCGATGAAAACAGCTCCGATGAGAGAGGGGCGATCGCCCAGACCGACCCAGCCCAGATCTCCCAAACCAAAGCCGTGCCGTTTCCGCAAGAGACTGGGGATGATCCTGCCTCTGAACCAGTCCCGCCCGCCGCAGAGCCGGACATTCCGTCCGCAGCCCCACCATCCCCAGAACCAACCTCCGAAACGGTGCCGCCCCAGCCCGTTACGAACACATTCACCGACGGTTTTCCCGCAGGACTGGAGCCTCATCCCAACCCTCTACGGTTTCCCACCCGCCCCGAAGAAGTGGTGCCCGCTGAGCCTCAGTTAATCACCTTGCAACAGGCGATCGACTTGGCGCGTCGCAATAACCGCCAGCTCCAAGCAGCAGAGCTAGAACTGGAGCGCAGCCGCGCCCAGCTCCGCGAGGCGCAAGCTGCTAATCTACCCACCGCCCAGGTTGGAGCTAACTTAAACTTCACAGAAAACAATAACCAGCCGGAGCCTTCTTTTTTCAATCCCAATCCCCCAAATGAGTCTGACGTGACCACCAGTCTGGGAGGGACAGTGCGGATTGATTATGACCTCTTCACCTCGGGCCAGCGTTCGGCAACGATTCGCGCAGCAGAAGGCCAGGTGCGCCTCCAAGAATTGGAAGTTGAGCGGCTGTCTGAGCAACTCCGGCTTGATGTCAGCAGCGACTATTATGACGTGCAGCAAGCCAACGAAAATGTGCGAATTGCTCAGGACACTGTGCTGCAAGCAGAGCAAAGCTTGCGCGATGCACTTGCCCTGGAGCAGGCGGGTGTGGGCACTCGGTTTGATGTGTTGCAAGCTCAGGTCGAGCTAGCGAATGCCCAGCAAGAACTGGTGCAGTCCCTCAGCGAACAACAAACGACCCAGCGACAGCTCGTGCGCCGACTTGACCTGTCCCAGGTGGCGAGTGTGGTGGCGGCTGATGCAGTAACTCCTGCCGAAGACTGGACGCTTTCGCTAGAAGAGAGCATTGTTTTGGCCTACAAAAACCGTGCCGAGCTAGAGCAACAGTTGGTACAGCGGGATATCGCTCGACGGCAGCGGCGAGCAGCGCTCTCGGTGTTGGGGCCCCAGGTATCGGTGTTTGGGCAATACCAGTTTGAAAACGCCAACAACGATCAAGACCCAGACTTTAATGGAGCCTATCAGTTTGGGGTGCAGGCGTCGATGACGCTGTTTGACGGAGGCCGCGCCAGAGCACAGGCCCGCCAGCAAGAGCTAAATATGGCGATCGCCGAAGTGAACTTTGCAGACAATCGCGACGCCATTCGACTGGAGGTAGAGCAGTCTTATTACTCACTCCAGGCAAATAAAACTAACATCGGCACGGCCCAAGCAGGCGTAGAGCAGGCGCGCGAATCCCTGCGGCTGGCACGACTGCGGTTCCAGGCGGGCGTCGGTACGCAGACCGAAGTGCTGCAAGCCCAGACCGACCTGACCCGAGCTGAGGTCAACCTGATTCAAGCCGTGCTGGGCTACAATCGCTCTCTCGTCACCCTCCGGCGCGCCATCAGCAACCTGCCCGATGGCTACCTGGCAGAAGATCCCTTGGGCAGGGGCGATCGCATTCTGAATACCCGATAGAGAGGTGGCAGGTTTCAGGGGCTAGGGATCAGGCCCAAGCCAGCGTTTGATATAGGCGCAACTGGGTGTAACCCCTAATCCCTGACCCCTGACCCCTAACTACTGGATAATCCGCCCCATATAGTCGCCCCAAAGTTGCGCAGCCTGACCGCTGCTGCCGCTAGTGGGGGAGTTGTCGTCATTACCAAACCAGATGCCCGTGGTGATCTGGCGACCGGGAACATAGCCCACAAACCACAAATCGCGGTTGTCATTATTGGTGCCCGTTTTGCCTGCTTCGCCCAATCCCAAGTAGGCGGCTCGGCCCGTGCCGCTAGACACGACGCCTTGCAGCAGGTCAGTCATTGTGCGGGCAATGTCGGCGGAAATGGCGGGCGTGTTTGCCTGCGGCGTTTGGGCGGCATCGTAAATCACGCGGCAGCTTTTCACGTCGCTCGCGTCGGTGCAGTCGCTGCTATCCAGAATTCGCTGGACGCCGTGGGGTGGATTGCGAATCCCCTGGTTGGCCAACACCGCATAGGCCCCCGTCAGCTCCAGCAATGTCACTTCGCTTTGTCCTAACACCAGCCCCGGCACGGGATTCAGAGGCGACGCAATCCCCATGCGGCGGGCGGTTTCTACTACATTATTTAGCCCTGCCTCTCGACCCACCCGCAGGGCCACCACATTCTCCGACAGCGCCATGCCCGTATACATATCGACACTGCCGCTGCCCGTGCGTTCACACCCGCGAAAAGACTGCCCTTCCCAGGTCATCGGCTCGCAGGAAAAAGCAGTATAAGGCGAAATGCCCTGTTCTAGCGCGGCCGTGTAGGCAAAGGTTTTGAAGGTAGATCCGGGCTGGCGGAGGGCCTGAGTGGCCCGGTTAAACTGGCTTTCTTGAAAATTGACGCCGCCCACCAGCGCCAGAACTTCCCCGGTGCGACTGTCCAGCGTCACCAGTGCGCCCTGAGAAAAGCCAGAATTTGCGCCCGCAGATTCGACCGTACTTTGGAGCAGCCGCTCCGCCTCCCGCTGATAGCGGGGGTCAAGGCTGCTCTCCACCACAAAATTGCCTTCCTGGGCCAACTGACTGCCCAAGAGCCGTTCTAGCTCGCTGAATACATAGCTGGAAAAGTAGGGCGCAATGCTGCTGCGCAGTTCTTCCAGGGTTTCAGGGTTGATTTCAATGCGCGATCGCCGGGCCCGTTCGGCTTCTTCCAGACTGATCTTGCCCTGGGCGGCCATGCGGTTAATCACGCGATCGCGCAGTTTCACCGCCGTTTCATAATCCTGCACCGGGTTAAACGTGTTGGGCGCAGGCAAAATGCCTACTAGCGTCGCCGACTCCGACAGGGTCAGATCCTTGGCGGGCTTGCCAAAGTAGAACTGCGACGCATCCTCAAAGCCGTAGGTGCCGTTGCCCAGATACACCCGGTTGAGATAGGTCAGCATCAAAAAGTCTTTGCTGTAGAACGTCTCCAGCTTCAGCGCCACCACTGCTTCCCGCAGCTTGCGCCCCGCCGAGTCAGACGTGCCCACATAGTCTCGGAAAATATTGCGGGCAAGCTGCTGAGTCAGGGTGCTGCCGCCCTCGCGGATGCCGCCGCCCAGCACGTTGGTCACCGTAGCCCGCAGGATGCCCACTGGATCAATGCCCAGGTGCCAGTAATAGCGGCTATCTTCCGAGGCGACCAGCGCATCGGGCAGGTAGCGGGAAAAGTCGGAGAGGCGATCGCCGCTGGTCTGGGCGCGCGCTTTGGTGGGCGTAAGCGGCGTCACGCCATCGCGGGCCATGACCATCACTGGCCCCTGTACTGATGCCGGCAGCGGTCGCACCGAAAACTTCTGCCACTCCACCCCAATCCACAGCGCCGTCAGCGCCGTTAGCGCCGTAAAGCCATACATGCCATAGCGCGCCGCCTTAACGTAGCCCGGCGGCGGATCGACATACTGAATCCGCACCGCCGACGCCAAATCCGGCGGGCCCAGCGTAAACACATCGCCATGCCGCAGCGGAATCTTCGTCAGCCGCCGCTTGCCGCGATAGATGCCATTTGTGGAATTTTCGTCTTTTAGGACGAAGGCATACTTGCCCCGGCGGCTGTCCCGCGTTAGCGACAGGTGCATCTGGCTGACCACCGGATTACGCACCACAATGTCGCAGGATTTGGAACTGCGCCCCAGCAGATAGCGATCGCCCAGCAGGGGATAGGAGTCGGCATTGGCACTACCGCTCTCTGGATCTTGCACCCACAGCTCCGGCACCCGCGCATTGGGCTTTAGCTTGAGCCGGGAGAAATTGACCTTGGCTTGCTGCACGGCTTGAGTAATCGTACCGAGCAGCGTTTTTGGCGGGGTGGGAGGAGGCGCTTGGGGTTGGGTCACGTTGACGTTCCTGACAGAGCAGCGCAGTCGGCAATACTACGCGGGTTAAGGATGGGGGGGCGTCCAAACCAAAAGACACATTCTCTAAATAACACACCTGACAGCGATGATTCCTGAAATTGTAGGCGAAATTCGGGCGATCGCCAGCCCATTTGCCCTGAGCGAGGCAGCGTTGATTTCCCTTGTCTGCTTTTAAGCCGATGGCTTCGCTCGAAACGTCAGCGTCATGCCGCCGCTCGTCCCCAGCCGCGCCCCGGTGCCCAGCAGGTTCACCTGGCCCTCGCCGCTCACCTCCACCGACAGCACAATCTCCTCAAGCTCCATGCCTGCCACCTCTGCCGCACTTTGCCGGGCCCGGCTCAGCACCCGCCCCATGCGCGATAGGAAACTCGACATATTTTGCTCTAGTGCGTCGGTCGGAACGGGCGTGCGCTGGGTGCGTCCTGCAAAGCCCGGTTCGCCAAAGGGATTACTGCCCCAGCCGCCGCGCTGTCCGTCAGTCTGTGTACCGGGGGAGCCGGGGGTTTCGGTGATCACCCAAATCACATCAAGGTCAGGATGAGAACTAGTAGAAGAATCAGCAGGCATAGCGTTTACTAGCAGGGGTCAAGGGGGGTCAGGGGTCAGGTTTGACTCGTAATCTGTTGCGTAAACCAGGCGGCGGCGCTGGTGTTGGTGCCAGCGCTGAGCTGTTGCAGGGTTTCTTCTAGCAGGGCAATCGGTAGACCAGAGAGCGATCGCGACTCGCCGCACAACTGATAATCGCCCTGTTCTCCCAGCACAAACGCAAACACCCGCTGCGCCTGCACATCCACCACCCAATATTCCGGGATGCCCAGCGCCGCATAAAGGTGTTTTTGCTCGTCTAGGTCGTTGGCCAGCGTTGTATCCGAAATTTCGCCCACCAAATCCGGCACGCGAAATCGGCTCAGATCCACTCGGCGCGGCTCTACCGACTGCCATTGGGGATGGTCTGCCCCGACATAAAGCACCAGATCGGGCGCACAAGCCTGGGTTTCGGGTTTTTCCAGCAGGCACCGTCCTAGAGATGTGAAAAGCGGATCTGGGTGCTGAATTGCCCAAAACCCAAAGATCATCGTGAACAAGTCGCTGATGCCCGAATGATTAATCCCTTCTCCACCCATAGCGCTCCACAGCCATCCTTGATTAAATGCCAGCTTCATCCGTTCTTGAGCCGGAGCATCGCGCAGGGCAACATAATCTTGCCAGGTTGCCGGACGCCACCGATTTAGCGGAGGGCTGTCTTTGGAGACTCGAGGCGTGAAAATTTGGGAGGGTGTGGTTGCGGTCATGAGAGGGGCCACAAGCTGCAAGCTTTCATTTACTATAGCGACGACTGTCTAGATTCAGCGGCTAGTCTACGCGCTCAAGCTGCCAGAGGATCTGGTTGCCTTCGCGGCGCACGCGGGACACAACCCAGTTGCGCCATACCCAGTGGTCGCCCCGCCCCGTCACGGCGCTGGCGTTCACATCCATCAGGTCTGCCAGTTCGGCACTGGTGATCAGGTAGCCGCTGCTGGCGATCGCATCGGCCATTTGCAGCGTTTCGACCGTATTGCGGAGTTGAACGACCCGCACCTCGCGGGGGAGGTTGTCGGCGGCCTCAAGACTGGGAGGAAGGGGCGAAAGGTTGGAGTCCACAATAAGTCCAGAAGAGTTGTACTAAAGCAGAACACAACAAGGACTAACGTCTGACACGACATCTACTCGCTGAGGCACGCTCTGGCGCAGCCAATGCGCATGGCAAAGCACATCTTGATTCACAAGATCATTAAAGCACTGTCTTAGAGAAATACGTTAAGAAGTGTAATGCAGTGTTAAATTCTGGCGCAACACTCCAAAATAAAGCTTCAAAATTTAAAGCACAGAACCCTGGCTTTTTGCAGTAAAGCCAGGGTTGCTCAAGCCAATTTAGAATGCGGTTTAGGAAACGGGGTCAATTTGTTGCAGTTGCGGCACCCGTCCCTGGGCAAAGGCGCGGGCGATCGCATCACAGCGTTCATTCCCCGCGTTGCCTGCGTGCCCACGCACGTAAGTCCACTTCACCTGGCGAGAATTCAGCGCATCCAGCTTCTGCCAGAGTTCCTGGTTCAGCACTGCGCCGCCGCTTGAGGTTTTCCAGCCCTTTTTCTTCCAGCCGTTGATCCATTGCGTAATGCCGTTGATCAGATATTGACTGTCGGTATAGAGGATGATCGGCTGGGTTTGGCCGCTGGCTTTCAGGAATTCTAGCGCCGCCACTGCCGCCTGCATTTCCATGCGGTTGTTCGTGGTTTGGCGATCGCCGCCGCCCATCTCATGCACGGTGCCATCCTCAAACACGACCATCGTGCCCCAGCCGCCCGGGCCAGGATTTCCAGAACAGGCTCCGTCGGTATAAATCGATTGAATCTTCATGCAAGTTCTGTAATGACTACTCGCCGCCCATAATCTGCGGCACTTTGAAAAATTCTCCGTCTCGGTCGGGTGCGCCATCCAGGATGGCTTCTCGCGCAGGATAAGGCTGGAGCGCGTCCACCCGCACCACATTGCTCACATCAATGGCGCGAGTGGTCGGCGGCACATCGCCAGTGTCCAGTTCGTTCAGTTGCTCAAAATAGTCCAAAATGCTGCCCAGTTGCGTGGTGAACTGCTCCTCCTCGGCGGGAGTCAGCTCCAGACGGGCAAGGTGGGCGACTTTGTGAACCTGTTCGCGATCGAGCATGGGTATGGGAAAAAAGAAGATAAGGAGCTAGAGAGCAAAAGAACAGCGGCGACTAGAAGAACACGTCGATCTTCATGCGTCCCGTGGTTTTCAGCCAGTTTTGGGCTTCGATATAGTTGTTGGGTGCAAGGCGGATGGCGCGCTCCCAATATTCCGCTGCCTGATCGTAGTTTTTGTCGGCTTCTGCGGTGTCTTTGGCTAGCTCTGCCTGTTCGCCCAAATAGTGATAAATCACGGCGATGTTGTTGAGCGCCTGGGGCATCCGGGGATTCAGTTCCAGCGCCTGGTGATAGCTTTCCAAAGCGCGATCATGTTCGCCGTTGCTGGCGTAGATTAGCGCCATGTTGTAAAGCACAAAGCTGCGATCGTAGGGGTCTTGCTCTAGCCTGAGGGCTTCTTCATAGTTAGCCAGGGCCTCGGCATACTCTCCATCGGCCTGGGCAGACATGCCGTCACGATAGTAGGCAAAGGCTTCTTTAGAGGCTTTATTCGTCGGCAGCACTTTGAGAATCAGGTCTGCCATGACGGTAAAGGTCTTATCAATGAAGTTGTCGTTGCGTTGAGATCTGGGCATGTCTTGGAGGGATGAGGGAGAAAGGATGCGGGATGAATGGGAAGCATCGCCAGGACAGGTCGCTCATTAGGGTCGTCTTAGCTTTGCCACTAGCTTTGCCACTGTTAGCTTTGCCACTGACTTTACAGGGATGCCGTGGGGAAAATCTCAGAACTATATAAATCTCAGAACTATATCAAGACTTGATTTTAAGCAATGCCGGACATGCCGACGGGCTGAGCGAACCTATCTGATACTGTATCGCTGATTTGGAACCTTTGGCAGCGCTGGGGGCGAGGGTTCCGAAAATCTACGGGTTTGTCGATGACAGATCTCACAGATTGCCTCGGCACTGGTCACCATGCCCAATGGTAAACCGTCACCACAGAAGCCCGGTGTGATCATGCGCGGCTGGGTGGGCCGGTCACTTCATAAATTTGCCTCTGCCGGAATACTAGAGCAGGCGTCAGGTTTTGGCGGTTTCTGCTCCGAATGCTGACGCGAGAGGGGATTAGGAATTGGGGCTGAAAAGTAGCTCCATCAAAGCTTCCAGGACTTTCAGGACTTCCAGGACTTTCAGTTGTCCTAATCTCCCAATTCCCTCATGGGCTGCGATCAGAAGTCGGAAACCGTTGGTTTTCGGTGGGTGGTTCCCGGTTATGGTCAGGTTTTTACATCAGGTTTTTGGATCAAGCAAGGGCTGGCGTTTCCTGAGTCGTCTCGTTGTGCCCTCATCCTGTTTCTTTGTGGAGTTTTTAAGCCCATGCTGCGTGGACTCGCTCGCCCTTCTCAATCGTCGATCTCATCTTCTATGTCGCCGCCGCCGATTGGGCAACCTTACGCGGTATTTCCAGACGGCTCGACAGCTTGGGAACCGGATTTGGCAACTGCTGACCCGTCGATCGAGAGCAGTTTGGCGGAATCTGCTGAGTTGGACAGGCGATCGCCCGCCTATGCCATCCAGCCTGCCTCTACGATTCACTGCGTCCATTCAATTGCTCCTAGCTGGACGGTTGCAGCGATCGCCATTGCGCTGTGTTCGGGGTTCTCTGGCCTGTTGGCGCATCGCATGGCCGAGGCGATCGCCCCGCCCAGCCAGCCTTGCAACCCAGGCAAACCGGCGCGCCCAGAGGCATCAGAGATCCGGTGGACTCCTCAAAGAGTTGAAAACCCAATCGCTCAGGAGTGAATCTCTACCGCCTTTTATTGTCACTTTGCTTCAAAAATTTCTAGAGTGAAGGTGGTTTCTGGCTCAAGGGAAGCTCTATGGCTCTAGATGCCGAATTGATGAAGGCCGTCGAACGGCTAAATTATCGAGTGACAGCGGGCGACCTGGCGTCGCTGGCGGGGCTGGAGGTGCAGCGGGCCGAGCAGGGCTTGCTGGCGCTGGCGTCGGAGGCGGGCGGACATATGCAGGTGTCGGACTCAGGGGACATTGCCTATGTGTTTCCGCGCAATTTTCGACAAGCTTTACAAAACAAATATTTTCGGCTGCGGTTGCAAAGCTGGTGGAATCAGGTCTGGCGGGTAATGTTCTACCTGATTCGCATCAGTTTTGGGGTGGCGCTAGTGGCGTCGATCGTGCTGATTGCGATCGCCATTATTGCCGCCATGCTGGCCCTCAGCGCCGCCCAGGGTGACAACGATCGCGACTATGACGGTGGCGGCATGATTGCGCTGCCCCGCATGTGGATTGGCCCCGACTGGTTCTGGATCTTTTTACCCGACACTGATCGTCGCTATCGCCGCGAACAGTCAGAAAATGCCAGCGACCCCAAAACCCAGATGAGTTTTTTGGAGTCGGTGTTTTCTTTCCTGTTTGGCGATGGCAATCCAAACGCAAATCTAGAGGAGCGGCGCTGGCGGGCGATCGCCAACGTGATTCGCAACCAGCGCGGCGTGGTCGTAGCAGAGCAGGTGATTCCCTACCTCGATCAGGTCAACACCGCCACCTCTGACCTGGAAGACTACATGCTGCCCGTGCTGACCCGCTTCAACGGTCGCCCGGAGGTCAGCCCCAATGGAGAATTGGTCTACCATTTCCCCGAACTGCAAGTCACCGCCCAACAGCAAAAGCGCCTCTCTGTCGCCTCCTACCTCAAGGAACTGCCCTGGCGCTTTAGTCAGGCCACCTCCGGACAACTGACGATGGCGGCCGGGCTGGGCGTGGTGAATATTGTGGGAGCGCTGATGCTCGGTTCCTTGCTGCGGGGTGGCGCGGCGTCGCTGGGCGGCATCGTGGGCTTCGTCGGCGGCATCTATGGGCTGCTGCTGGCTTACGCGGCGGGTTTTCTAATTGTGCCGCTGGTGCGCTATCTGTGGATTCAGGGGCGCAACAAGGCGATCGCCACCCGCAACGAGATGCGCCAGAGCCGCGCCGAAGCCCTGAACCAGCTCGCGCCAAAAATTCAGGAAAAACTCGCCTTTGCCCAACAGTTTGCGCTGGAGTCGGTGGTGGATGAAGCCAACCTCGCCTACAACACCCAGGAAGACCTGACCGCGCAGGAACTGGCACAAGCGGACAAGATCGATGCCGAGTGGCGCAGGCGACTAGAGGGGCTTTAGGGGTGACGGGGTGAGGGGATAACTTACTCCAACACTCCATCACTCCATC
>RFIF01000573.1 GCA_003695655.1 Cyanobacteria bacterium J069 | reverse complement strand
GGTGGCGATCGCCGGCGGAATCGCCCCCGTCGCCGCCTGCCAATGTCATGGGACAAACTGAAGCGATGGGGCAAACCGAAAGCTCCTAGCGAGCCAAGAATATGAACCTGCCGATATTGCGATCGCCCCGGCTGTGGATGCAGCCTTGCCAGCCAGCAGATACAGATCGACTCATCGCTTTTGCGGCGTTTGTGGGCTGTGGGACGAGATCATCGGCGAGCCAGAGTTGCTCTATTCCGTTGAGCCAGGGCGCTGAGAGCAGGGAATCGCCACCGAAGCTGCTCGCCATGTGCTGCTTTATGCCTTCAAGGCCCTGAAATTACCGCAGGTCAAGGCGGGGGTTGATGTTTCCAATGACACCCCCAACCAGACCAATCTCGCATCTCTGCGAGTGATCGAAAAGTTGGGCATGAAGTTTCTAGAAAACCGCCAAATCCAGGAAAATTTTGTCGCTTATTACGTTCTAACGGCGGAAGACTATCCTCTGAAACTGTGTTGGTGATTTGTTAAATCTTTGGTTAAACCGGGCACTCTAGCCACAGCACCAGCAAGCCAAAGCGTGGGGTCTTGCCGCTGTGATTGTTCGTGGGGAGCCAGTCTGCTGGCCTTCTGCCACTTAGCCATACGGAACTAGAGTATCCATGCAGGGAACCATTGAGATTTTGGGCTATCGGGCGCTGGAGCCAATTCACGAGGGCGTGAATACTGTGCTGTATCGGGCGATCGCCAACGACACACAGCAGCCTGTAATTCTCAAGGTGCTGCGGGCTGAGCATCCCACCCTAGAGCAGATTACTCGCCTCAAGCATGAGCATCAGGTGATTGCCAACCTGGATCTGCCCGGCGTGGTGCGGGTGCATCGGCTGGAAACCCACGGACACCGCGCCGTGCTGGTGCTGGAGGATTTTGGCGGGCGATCGCTCAAGCAGTGCCTCTCTGAGCGTCAGAGCAAAATTCTTGATATCAGACTGGTGCTAAGCATTAGCATCCAGCTTGCGAAGGCGTTGACCTCACTGCAACGCGCCCGGATCATCCACAAAGATATTAAGCCCTCTAACATCATCTTCAATGAAGCGACGGGCGAGGTGAAACTCACCGACTTTAGCATCGCCACGCGCCTGACAGAGGAGATGACATTTCCCCAAGAGCTAAACCAGCTTGAGGGGACGCTGGTCTATATGTCGCCTGAGCAAACAGGGCGCATGAACCGCACGCTGGACTACCGCAGCGATTTTTATTCACTGGGCGTGACGCTGTATGAGCTGCTGTCGGGGCGCTTGCCCTTCCGGGGAACTGACCCGCTGGAACTGGTGCATTGTCATATTGCCAAAGCGCCACCGCCGCTGCAAATCCTGAACCCGAACCTGCCAGAGGCGATCGCTGCTATTGTACACAAGCTGATGTCTAAAAACGCCGAAGACCGCTACCAGAGCGCGGCGGGTCTGCTGGCCGATCTAGAGCGCTGTCAGGATGCCCTGGCCCACGGCAATACGATTCCCGACTTTACGCCTGGAGAGCGCGATCGCTCGGCCCAATTGCTGATTCCCAAAACCCTCTATGGGCGAGAGGCAGAAGTCGCGACGCTGCTGGCAGCCTTTGACCGAGTGGCGCAAAACACCAGTCCGCTGCTGGCAATGAGCGGAGACGTGGCAGCGGGAACCACCGAACTCATGCTGATCTCTGGCTATTCGGGCATTGGCAAATCTTCTTTGGTCAACGAGATTCACAAGCCCATCGTGCGGCAGCGGGGCTATTTCATCGGCGGCAAGTTTGACCAATACAAGCGCAACGTGCCCTACGCCTCGCTGATTCAGGCGTTTCAATCGCTGACGCAGCAGGTGCTCACTGAGAACAGCGATCGCCTGCAAAGCTGGCGCGAAAAACTGCTAGCGGCAATTGGCCCCAATGGGCAGGTGATCATCGACGTAATTCCCCAAATGGAGCTGATTCTGGGCGCTCAGCCCGCCGTGCCAGAGCTGGGCGCGAGCGAATCTCAAAATCGGTTTCTTCAGGTGTTTCAAGCTGTGGTAGGAGTATTTGCCCAGCCCGCCCATCCGCTGGTGCTCTTTCTAGATGATTTGCAGTGGGCAGACTCGGCCTCGCTCAAGCTGATCCAGGCGCTCCTATCTAACCCCGACAGCCGCCATCTGCTGATGATTGGGGCCTACCGCGACAACGAAGTGAGTCCGGTGCATCCATTGATGAAGACCGTGGAAGACGTTCGGCAGTCCGGCCGGGTAGTCAATCAGATTGTCCTGCAACCGCTGCAACTGGAGGCAGTCCAACGACTGATTCAAGATGCCCTTAGCGGCAAGCGGTTGCAGTTGCGAGATAAGAGTGCCCCAGAGCATCTGCAAGCCTATCTCCATTCGCTGGCAGACCTGCTCTATGTCAAGACCCAGGGCAATCCCTTCTTTTTGACACAACTGCTCAAAACGCTGCACCAAGAGCAACTGCTGACATTTGACTTTGGCACGAACAGTTGGCAGTGGGACGTGCAGGCGATCCAGGAGACGGGGATTGCCGATCAGTCAGTGGTGGAATTGGTGGCGGGCAATCTGGTGAAGCTGCCGCCGGAGACACAAGAAATTTTAAAGCTGGCGGCCTGTGTGGGCGATCGCTTCACCTTGCCTACGCTGGTGGTGATTAGCGGCCTTAGCCTGTCGGCGCTGGCCCAGGCGCTGCAACCCGCGCTAGAGGAACGGTTTATTTTGCCCCTCAGCCAGGACTACAAAATTCCGCTGCTGTTTTCGGAAACGGAGCTGAGCAGTCTGCTGACGGAAACGAGCCAGACGGGCACCCAACCCCCGTTCACATACCGCTTTTTGCACGACCGGGTGCAGCAGGCAGCCTACTCGCTAATTCCAGAGGGCGATCGCCCCGCCACCCACCTGCGCATCGGTCGCCTGCTGCTGCACAAGATTCCCGCAGCCGAGCGCTCGACCGGCCAGTTTGAAGGGCTATTTGAAATTGTTAATGCGCTGAACTGTGGAGTCGAGCTAATCGATAACCCAGAGCAGCGTGTTGAACTGGCGCGGTTAAATCTGGCGGCTGGGCGCAAGGCCAAAGCGGCGGCGGCCTATGAAACGGCCGACAGCTTTTTGCAGCAGGGGCGATCGCTGTTGCCAGACGACGCTTGGGCCATGCACTATGACCTGACGCTGAGCCTCTACGCCGAAGCGGCCCAATCAGCCTATTTGGTGACACACTACGACGAAGCAGAGGCGATCGCCAACACGCTAGAGCAAAACGCCGCCAGCACGCTAGATGCGGTGCAGTCCTATGAGCTAAAAATTCAGATCTATATCGCCCAACTGCAAATGTGGCGATCGCTTACGGTCGCCTTCGATGCCCTGTCGCTGCTGGGCTTTGCGATCGCCAGCCCGCTGCATCAAGATCACCTCCAGATTTCCCTACCCGCCCTAGAGTCTCTTGATGCCGTGCCGCCGCTGACCGACCCGATGAAGCTGGCGGCTCTGCGGATCTTGAACGCAGTCACAGGCACTGCCTATCAGACCCAGCCGGAGGTGTTTCGCTGGGTCGCTGTCACGCAGCTCAAGCTGTGTGTCAAGTATGGGCACTCCCCTTTGGCGGCTCCCAGCTATGCCACCTACGCCTGGTATTGCAGCACGATTCAGGCCGCAGACCGGGCCTACGAAGCGGGGCAAATTGCCATGAAGCTGCTAGAGCAATATCACTGTCGCGAATGGCAGTGCAGCGTTGTGCAGCTCTTTGAATGCTTTGTGCGGCATCAAAAAGAACATATCCGCAACACCTTCACGCCGCTAGTGGACGGCATCCACGTCGGCCTGGAAACAGGCGACCTGGGTTATGTCAGCTACTCGGTAATGAACTATTGTGACCATGTTTTCTTTAGCGGAGAGCCGCTAGAAAGCCACTATCAAAACCAGATGCATTATGGCGCGCTGTTGCTCCAGCTCAAGCAGCATTTTCAGCTCTCTGCTGCTCGCATGTGGCAGCAGGTGACGCTGAACTTGCTGGGCCGGTCAGCCAACCCCAGCTTGTTGGTCGGTGAAGTTTATGACGAAACGGAGGTATTACCTCGCCTGGAAGCTTCGCAAAACTATCAGGCGTTGTTCGTGTTTCATCTCGCCAAGCTGATGCTGCACTATTGGTTTGGTGAGTTTGAGGCGGCGATCGCCTATGCCAAGCAGGGTGAACAGTATGCGGGCTGCGGCGCTGGGCTGATGGCCACACCCGTCTACTGGTTCTATTACGGGCTGGCGCTGCTGGCGGCTTATCCCACCGGAAGCGCCGCCCAGCAGTCAGCGTGGATGCCGCAAATTCTCACCTGCCAGGTGACGGTACAGCGCTGGGCCGAGTCTGCACCGATGAACCATCAGCACAAAGCCGACCTGCTGGCGGCAGAGCTGGCCCAAATTCAGGGCGATCGCCAGACTGCGATGGACTGCTATGACCGGGCGATCGCGCAGGCCGTCGAACAAGGGTTTATCCAGGAAGCGGCGATCGCCAGCGAGCGGGCCGCCCAGTTCTACGAGTCTCTAGAGAAACAGCGCATTGCTCAGAACTACCTCATCGACGCCTACTATAGCTACATCCAGTGGGGGGCGATCGCCAAAGTCCATGCGCTCGCAACCCAATACCCCATGCTCCTCAATCAAACCGATGCCGCATCGCCCCCCACTGCAGATGCGACGATTACTGCGACGGCTACCCGCTCGACCCGCAGCACCAGCAGCCAGGGAGATTCCCTCGACCTGACCACTGCCATGAAGGCGGCCGAGGCGATCGCCAGTGAACTCCACCTGGATGCGCTGCTCAGCCGCATCCTCTCGATCATTCTGGAAAACGCAGGCGCGCAAAAGGGCTGCCTCGTTTTGGATAAAGAGGGTCAGTTGCACATCGAGGCGATCGACCATGATCCCGATCAGGACGCAGTGGTGCTGCAATCGGTGCCGCTGGAGTCTAGCCGCGAGGTGCCAATTTCGCTGATTCACCTGGTGTGGCGGACACAGCAGCCGCTCGTCCTCTCGGATGCTGCCAGTGACGTGCGGTTTGAGGGCGATCGCTATCTCCAGCGCCACCAGCCCAAATCGGTGCTGTGTGCTCCTATTCTGTACCAGGGCAAGCGCGTCGGCATTGTCTATCTCGAAAACCCCTTAACTGCCAATGCCTTTTCGCCAGCCCGGTTGGAACTGCTCAAGCTGCTGACCTCCCAAGCGGCGATCGCCCTCGAAAATGCCCGCCTTTATGCCCGCGAGCAAGATAAGTCGCGCTGCCTGCAAGACTCGCTGCAAAAGCTTCAACACACTCAGGCGCAGCTTGTGCAAACCGAAAAAATTTCCCAGCTCGGACAACTGGTGGCGGGAGTCGCCCACGAAGTCAACAATCCCGTGAGCTTTATCGCTGGCAACCTCACCCACGCCAGCCGCTACATCGAAGATTTGGTCAAACATCTGGCGCTCTATCAGCACCATTACGCGCCCCCTGCAACTGCTATTCAAGACCATGCTGAAGAGATTGATCTGGAGTTTTTGCTTGAAGATCTGCCGAAAATGGTCAACTCTATGAAGCTGGGCACCGACCGCATCCGCGACATCATGCAGTCGCTACGCACCTACTCCCGCGCCGATGGCAGCGAAAAGCGACCAACCGACCTCCATGCTGGTCTAGATACCACGCTGCTAATCCTGTCGCATCGGCTCAAGGCCAAACCAGAACGCCCTGCCATTCGCGTGGTCAAAAACTACGGCTCTCTGCCGCCCATAGACTGCTATAGCGGACAGATCAATCAGGTCTTTATGAACCTGATTGCCAATGCGATCGACGCAATGGAGGACGGCAATGTCGGGAAATCTTTGGCAGAGCTGGAGCAGCACCCCAATACCATCACGATTTCCTCTGAGGCGACCTATAATGCTGTAACAATTCGCATTGCCGACAACGGGCCAGGTATGAGCGAGGCAGTGCGGCAACGGCTCTTTGATGCCTTTTTCACGACCAAGCCAGAAGGCAAAGGCACTGGCTTGGGGCTGTCTATTAGCTATCAAATCGTTACAGAAAACCACGGCGGCACGCTGGATTGCGTGAGTTCGCCAGGGCAAGGGGCTGAGTTTGTGGTGCAGTTGCCGATCCAGCCAGAAATTCCGGCGCTGATCCCGGTGGTGCTTGCTTAGCCAGGGGTTTTGCCGGGTGTTTGCTGAGCAGGTGTTGCCCAATGATATAAAGCGATAAAACCGGGGAGACGCTTGATCGGCCGTTCCCCGGTTTTGTCCTAAGTGACGTTAAGTGATGTAAAGCTGCTGACGGTTAGCTTGGCTCTGAGGGCGAGGCCGGCGGCGTGGCGATCGCCTCATCATCTGGCTTTGCTTCTTTGGCTTTGGCGCGCTCTTCTTTCTTTTTGCGGTCTGCCTTCAGGATATCGTCTAGCACTGCCCGCGCTTGCGTCATTTTGTCCAGATTGCTGCGATATAGCTCCAGATCTTTTTGAACCTTATCCGGCGAGAGATTGAGCGCATCACTAAGAGACTGGAGAGCCGCATTGCGACGGGCATCGTCTCTCATCATCTCGCTGTCCATTTGCTCCAGCAAGGTATATAGGCCGATCGAAAATAGGCGGCTGTACTTAAAGCTCGAATTTCCAGCGACGCCACGCAGTACGCCTACCAATCCATCCGTAGGCTCAGTCGATTCTCGCACCTTCGAGACGACATCCTCCGGCGACAGGCTCGACGCTTCCGCCAATAGCCGCTCCGCATCTTGACGATATACCTGCGGGTCGCCCCCCACCGCCTGACAAAGTGCGTTAAAAATGGACACCTTGTCTTGATCAGGGCGATAACCCTGCATAAAGCGATCGTAGGTGGTCACGACGCCCAGCGCGTAGACGGGATCATAGTGAAAGCCGGAGTTCACTATGAGTAGATGGGTTTCCACCATCAACTCTTCCACAACTCGCCGATAAATCGAGTTGATCGGGCGGGTGTGCAGGCTGTAAAAAGCGCGCTTTGTATCCGAAACAGTGCGAACGTCGTTCACGGGAAGTCTTCGATTATTGTGACCTCATTATCCCACATACGGGAGTGATGGAGCGATGGAGGGTAGCGATCGCCCGCTTGAGCCGTCAAACCGAGAGTGAAACTGGGGCGTTTGACAGTGACGGGCACCCCGTTCTTTTAGATTCTGGCGGGGTTGTCGGTTTTTTCTCCAGTTTTTTCTCTGGGTCAGGAAGGCGATCGCGCTAGTGACGAGGGGGCGATCGCCCGTCACTTCGCCTAATTCAGTTGACGCACCGAAGCGCGGTACAGAATAGGCATCATTCCACCAGGCATCATCCCAAGAATCAGCAAGCGGGCGATCGGGTAAAACGGCGAGTGGTTGTATTATTGCGACCCAGAAAACTACGTGAATTCCTCATCACAGTGCAATAAATCCCTGCCTGGTTCAACCAAGCAGGGACTTCTGACTCAGGGTCTGGTCCTTTGGAATGGCGCGCTAGGAAGCAAGCCGCTGCTGCTGCCACACGGTGTTGGGCACGCGAGACAAGCGGGGCTGCGGTTGTTGCACCAGTTGCTCCGCCTGTAGACCTTCTACCTGAGCCATCACCCGCTTCAGATGGCTCAGCAGGTCTTCAATCTGGGCCGGGCTGTCTGCGCCTTGCAGAGCTTGCGATACGCTCTCTACCGTCTCTTCCAGAGAGGCGGTCTTAGCCAAGCCGACCGAAGCCTGCACTGGATTGAGAGATGTCGCGGTGTGAAGCTTTGCCCGCTCAGCCACTCCAGACAATTCCGCCTGCTTGCCCAGGGAAACAGGCACTAGCTGTTCCGCTTCGACTTGTGCCATGGAGTGTTGCAGCAGTTCAGCAGCCGGAGACACGCTTTCCACTTCGTCCAGGAAGGAATCCAGACCGGCCGCACTCAGCCGAGTTTCAGAAAATCGTACGCTTTCTAGCTCGTTCTCTCTGTCTTTTAGCTGCTGCCGCAGGTCAGACATTTCATCTTCTACTCTGCTTAGCTTTCGAGAAGACTGGCTCCAGCTCAGCATGGCTAAGCTGGTGATACCTGCACCCAGGCTGAGCGCAGCGGCAAAGCCGAGATAAGGCCCAGACAGTTCCTTAACTTGTCCTGCAAAGATGGGCTGATTTTCTAAATGAACGGTGAGGGGCTGAGAACCCATCGCAGCCAAGGGAAGCGTAGCTGCGGAGAAAACAACGCCGGTAAGTAGTGACGAGGACAATAAAGTGCGTGGAAAGCTCATAGTTCAGGAACCCAAAAACAACAAAAATTAAATGCTGCTAACTACGTGAAATCGTCATCCCTTTAGACGTACCCACTCTTTAAGCAGAGACATAACCTTAACTGCGCACTGAACCCTACTGATTAAACTTTGGGACGACATCTGCTCACAAATTAAAGTTAACCCGATGCCCTCGGTACTTGGGTATGCCTTTCGTAAAGAGCGCCATTCCGCATTTAAAGCTCCAGTAAACTTTTGTAAGACGCTCTAGGGAAATACTTAAATGACATCTTGCATAAAGCTGATTATCCAAAATCAATCAGGATTGATTTATCCCTGAAAGGAGGTTTTAAAAAGCCAATTGATTAAAGCCAAGATAAAGCAAGCTTGAAGTGTATAAAAACCTGGAAACTAAAAATAAAGTTTAAGCTTCTAACTAGATTGCTCAGGGTTAGATAGCCCTCAAGAAGGGTTTTAAAAAGATTGAAGAGCTAACAAATTGCTCAACCAAGAAATAGAAATCTAGAGAATCGATGTTAGCCACAATTTCCTGGAACTTTTGCTGGCAGGCAAAAGCAGGGCAGAATAGCTAGAGAATTACTTCCTCGGAAGTGGCAGCTATGTGGCATGTCAGCTCGATAAATGCCTCTCGCATTTTCTTTTGTGATGTCATCCGAATAATCACTGAATTGGGTTTCTTTATCAAAGCTTAAACGTTGTTTTAGAAATCATTCAAGTTTCCCGGAGTTTTGCGGAAACTTCTGTAGAGGAGAGAGGTCATTTTTGAATCAGACGGTGCATCTTCTGAGTGTCTTGCACTCTCCAATACGTCTTTCGATGGAGGACATTAAAAACCATGAGCATAAAACTCACAAAGCTCTTTCGAGGTGGGTTTATCTATCGGGGAGGACGACTCCAGAGGGGAAATCAAGACGCAGACTGGTCTTTGTCTGAGGGGCAGTGGAAGCTGGGTAAGTGGACAAAACGGCTGCTGCTGTTTGGGCTGTCGCTGCTGCTGACGCTGGGTTTTGCGCTCCGAATGTTTCCGTCTGTTTCAAACGTGGCGACGGCAGCAACAGTCGTGCAGACCCCGCTTTCGACACGCGGTTCTCAAATTATCGATGCGGCAGGGAAGACGATCTTGCTGCGCGGCGTCAACTGGTTTGGAATTGAGACAGATTTACATGCGCCTCATGGGCTTTGGGCCCGCGACTATAAGCAAATGCTGGCCCAGATTCGGGGTTTGGGCTATAACGTGATTCGTTTGCCGTTCTCGATTCAGTCTTTGCGATCGCCCTCTATTAGTGGCGTTGACTTTTCTATTGGCAGCAACCGCGACTTCCAGGGCAAAACCCCGCTTCAGGTGATGGATCTGGTGATTCAAGAAGCCCAGCGTCAAGGGCTGATGATTTTGCTGGACTGCCATCGGCTGAATGACCAGCGCATTCCTGAGTTATGGTACGGCGACGGCTTTACCGAGCAGGACTGGATCAACACCTGGACGATGCTGGCTAACCGCTACAAAAATCAGACCAACGTGATCGGGGCTGACCTGAAAAATGAGCCGCATGGTCAGGCAAGCTGGGGTACGGGCAACCAAGCGACCGACTGGCGCTTGGCGGCTGAGCGGGCAGGCAACAATATCCTGAACGTAAATCCCAACTGGCTGATTGTGGTGGAAGGCGTTGAGAAAAACGTGCCGGGTCAGCGGCTGGCAACTCACTGGTGGGGCGGCAACCTAGAGGGCGTTCGCAACTATCCGGTGCGCCTGTCTCGTGCCAACAAGCTGGTGTATTCTCCGCATGAATATGGGGCGGGCGTGTTTAACCAGGCTTGGTTTAATGAGCCGACGTTTCCCCAGAATCTCTATAACCGCTGGGAAATTGGGTTTCACTATATTGCTCGCGAGGGCATTGCGCCGATTTTGGTGGGCGAGTTTGGCGGTCGGCAGGTAGATACCTCGTCCAAAGAGGGGATTTGGCAGCGGCAGTTTGTGGACTTTTTGAAGCAAAACCAGCTTCATTTCACCTATTGGAGCTGGAACCCGAACAGTGGCGACACGGGCGGTATTTTGCAGGACGACTGGCAGTCGATTCAGACAGCCAAGCAGCAGCTTTTGAACCAACTGCTGCCAGTGCCAGGAGTTGCTCCAGGAACGAGTCCGAGTCCGTCACCGAGTCCATCACCGAGTCCGTCACCGAGTCCATCACCGAGTCCGAGTCCAACGCCCAAACCCAGCCCGTCGCCGAGTCCGTCGCCGAGTCCGTCGCCGAGACCCAGTCCGTCGCCGAGTCCGAGTCCGTCGCCGAGACCCAGTCCGTCGCCGAGTCCGAGTCCGTCGCCGAGGCCCAGTCCATCGCCGAGACCCAGTCCGTCACCAAGTCCGACGCCACCGCCAGCGACAACAGGGCTGCGGGCAGAGTTGACCCTGCAATCTGACTGGCAGACTGGCTTTTGCTCGGGCATTCGCGTGGTAAACCAGGGCAGCAGCACGGTGAACAATTGGCGGCTGACGTTTGAAATGAATCAGGCGACGATTAACCAAAGCTGGAATGGCACTTTTAGCCGTCAGGGAACCCGGCATACGGTCACGCCGCCGAGTTGGGGACGGCAGTTGCGTCCTGGACAGACGGTTGACTTGGGATTCTGTGCGAATAAGCAGGGATCTGACTATCGACCGAGAAATGCGATCGCCACGGCGATTTAGACGATTTGCGAGTTTGGATTTGTGATTTTGGATTAAAAATCAATCCTCTATCCTCTAATCTTGACCAAATCAACTCCCATTTGGGCGGCTTGATGCAGAACTTTCACTGCATGAGCCGCCCATTTTTTAGTTCTTGAAATAGCCCGTTAGCCGCCAAGAGCAGCGAGCGCCACTTGAGCAAACCGGCCCCAGTCGGGTTTTTCCAAAAATGCCACATAGCGCCGCGCCACCTGCTGCAAGGTGCGGTGATTGGCAAACCAGATGGGCTTGGGGCGAATAGGGAACGGGGCGTAGACGACAGATTTTTGGGGATAGTCGAACAGGTAGGCATTGTGAACCGTGCCGCGACCGGAGCCGATGTCGCTGAGGGGATTGCCGGGAAAAGCTCCCCAGGTGAGGGCGCTGAGCAAAAAGTTCATACCAGTCCAGGCGTTGATGCCGATGTTGCCATAGCGCAGTTGGGCGATCGCCGCTTCCACTGCCTGCGGGTATTGCCGCCGCGTGGCTGGATCAATCAGCAGCACGCAGGACAGGCTGCCCCACAGCGTGTCGTTGGCAAAATCCACCGCCTGCCGCAGGAACATGGCCGCGTCGCTGGCTTCCAGGCTCACCTCCGCCAGCACGCCGCAAAAGGCTTCTGTGGTCAGAGCATATTCGCCGGGTTTGGCAGGCACGTCGGGAATCAGCGTCCAGGGCACGATGTTGTCGGTGCGGGGGGCGAGGGCGATCGCCTGTGGGTAGCGGTCGAGAAATGCCTGATAGCGCGCCTGTGCGCCGGGATAGTAGGCGGTGCGGGCGGGTGTGTGGGCGAGTGCCTGCTTCAGCGCGGCGAGAAATTCGGCTCGCTGGGGCCAGCCTTTCGCCAGCACCAGCACCTTGCCCGCGACGCAGTTGAAGCTGGCGTTGTGGGCCACCATGCTGGCGACATGCTGCGCTTGATAGCGCAAATCGGCGGCCGACCAGCGACCCGGCACAACCAGGATGGGCGTAACGCAGCCCAGTTCTGAGGTGATGGGTTTGGCCAGGGCGGGCTGATGGTCGGCCTTGCGCTGGGCCTGCTCGGCTGGCGTGCTGCCCCAGGCGATCGCATCGTGGGTGTGGTGCGACCCGGTGACGTGGATCGTGTCAATGCCCGCATGTTGGCAGAGGAACGCGCCCACCTCTGCGCCGCCCGTGGCGATCGCCAAAAACCCATCTTCGATCAGCGGCTGCAAGGCGGCTGCCAAAAACGGCTGCATATAGTCATTCACCGGGTTGAGCTTTAGCAGCACCACCTGATTTTCTGCAAACAGCTTCGATAGCACGTCCATCGGGGCGATCGCCGACACGTTGCCCGCTCCCAACACCAGCGCCACGCCAGCCGCCGCTTCTGACCGATAAATGCGCCCCTGACTGGCAGGCTTCCCCGGCTCGATCCACACTTCGCCACGAAATCCCAGCCACATCAGCCGATCTGGCAGATTATCGGGAAAGACCTGCGCCACCTGCTGACCGTCCGCCCGAGTCCGCAGCGACACTGGGCGCGGCTGTCCGCCAGATTCCAGCGCGTGGATCAACAGCCGCAGATTGAGCAATAGTCCCACGGGCCCCAGCAGCCACTCTTCCCCCGCCAGCGGCGAGGTGGGGTCAATGTCCTTGGACTGACAGGCGGCGATCGCCCAGTCCGCTGCCACCGCAACCGTTCCGGCAATACAGCGATGCAGCAAATCCAGCCGCGCCGGAATCGGTAAAGCTGCCCAGGCGTGCTTGTGGGCTTGCAAATGGGCGATCGCGGCTTCGAGGTCGGGCATGGGAGTGTTGGAGTGTTGGAGTGCTGGAGTGCTGGAGTGTTGGAGTGCTGGAGTGCTGGAGTATTGGAGTATGCTCACAACCGCTTCTCATCATCCCATCATCCCATCATCACCCCGTCACCCCATCACCCCGTCACCCTGTCACCCCATCACCCCTTTCGGCCAGGTAAACCAAAACGTCGTGCCTTCGCCCAGCGCCGATTCCAGGTGAATCTCGCCGCCTTCGGTGTCTACGATTTTTCTGACAATGGACAGACCGATGCCTGTACTTTCTTGTTCGTCTTTGGATTTTAGGGTTTGAAAAATGGCAAAGATGCGGTCGTGATAGCGGGGATCGATGCCGGGGCCGTCGTCGCGGACGGTGAAGCGATAGCGATCGCCCTCGTCGTCAAAGGTGACCTCGATGCGTTCGTCGGGGCGATCGCGATGCTTGATGGCATTGCTGATCAGGTTGGACAAGACCTGGCCAAGCAGCAGCGGCTTGGTGGTGATGGTGGGCAGGTCTGAGGCTGGCAGGATGACCTGGACGCTGGCCGGCGGGTCGAGCAGATCGACGATTTCACTGAGCAGGGTCGAGAGGTTGACCGTTTGGATCGTGGTGTCTGAGCGGCCAATGCGGGAATATTCCAGCAGTCCGTTGATGAGCGCCTCCATCCGCCGCACGCGGCTCTGCATTAGCCCCAAATGGTGGCGCGTTTCCTCCGGCACAGCATTGCCCAGGTCTTCTTCAATCCAGTAGGCGAGGTTGGCGATCGCCCGCAGCGGGGCCTTCAGGTCATGCGACACCACATAGGCAAACTGGTCTAGCTCCTGATTGCGTTCGCGAACCTGGGCAGTCGTTTGCGCCAGCAGCAGGTTAAGCTGCACCATTTCCTGGGCGCGCGCTTCCAGTTCGCGTTCGTTGCGCTTGCGCTCAGTCACTTCTTGCACCGTCACGTTAATGCCTTGCAAGGTGCCATCGAGTCCTCGCAGCGGATAGTAATTGGCCAGCCAATCGCGCTGAATGCCGGGCTGAAGGGGCGTTTCGCCACATACCTCCAAATTGAGTACGGGCTGCCCGGTGCTGACAACCTGCTCCAAAATTTGGGTCTGCGACTCGGCTAGCTCTGGCACGATGTCCCAAACCGTGTGCCCCAGATGATCGGCAATGGGAATGCCGTTGATCTCGGCCAAAAAGTCATTCAGCCGCACATAGCGAAACTGGGTATCAAACACGCACAGACCGATTGGTGCAGTCGTATAAATTGCCTCAATTTCAGCTAACTGTCGGCGGGTGGTTTCTTCGCTCTCGCGCAGCGATAGTTCGTCTGCTTGGCGCTGTGTCGTGTCAATCAACACGCCAGACATTTGCACCGGCTGACCCGCTGCATCGTATTCACAGCGCCCCAGCGAGTTGACCCAGCGCAGGCTGCCGTCTGGACGCAGCAGGCGATATTCGCTGCGAAAGGTCTGGCATTGGGCGATCGCCTCCTCAGTGATTGACGCCGTGCGATCGCGGTCTTCTGGCAGAATCTGCGTCTTCCAGTCATCCGCAGTAAACTGCACCATACTACCGACTGGATCTCGACCCAAAATCTTGGCAAATTGCGGCGTGCCGACGATCTGGTTAGAGGCCATGTCCCATTCCCAAAAGCCCATTTCTGCCGCGTCCAGCGCCAGCGTCAGGCGATTGGCATAGCGCTGAATTTCGGTGCGGGCCTGCTCCGTCTGGCTGCGGGCCTCTTGCTCACGCCGCAGCAGGTCTTCCATCTGGTGGTTTGAAGCTTCGAGCTGGGCGGTGCGCTCTGCCACCCGTTCTTCGAGCTGCGTTTGATAACGCTTTAGCTCAGCTTCGATGGCTATCCGCTCAGCAATTTGCGCCTGTAGCTCTTGGTTTGCCTGCTCAAGCTGGGCCGGGCTGGGCAGCGCCAGAGCACGGGGGGTAATCGAAAATAGCTCTTTTGCTGTGAACAATGAAACGCCCGCCGTTAGCAGCTTTAGCGAACCAGATAGCCAGTAGTCGGGATGCCACAGCGTCCACACTTCTAGCAGGTGCGTCGTGCCACAGGCAACGATAAATGCACCAAACAGCAGAAAAATATTGTCAAAGGGCAGGTCTTTGCGCTTGCGAACAAAGTAATACAGCGTCAGGGGAATGGAGTAATAGGCTAACGCAATTAAGATATCTGACCCGACATGCAGCCCCACCAATCCCGGCTGCCACAAGTAGCAGTGACCGTGGGGAATAAATGGGGAATTGCCGGGTGGTACGCTCAGGGCGGTTCCCAGTGTTGCGTTTAAGAGTGTTGTGCTTAAAAGTGTTGTGTTTAAGAGTGTTGTGTTTAAGAGTGTGCTCCCGTTCAATAGCCCAGCACTCCCCAACCCCAACCACCACAACCAGAGTGCAGCCATTTCTTTCCCTCCTCAATCCTGCGGCGTTCCCCAATTGTGCTTCTGCTAAATTTGCGAAATTTGCATGATTTTTGCGTGATTAGAAGCGGTAGATCGACAAATGCGATCGCTGCTGTCTCAACTTCCGGTAAATCCCAGTCGGGCAAACCCCAGTTTGGCAAATCTTACTATCTCAGGCAGCATGAAACGTATCCTTGATTGTAATCAGTGCCTAGCCCCAATGAATCTAAAACTTGGAACCCAAAACCTGAAATCTAAACCTTGGATTGTTGCGTGCGCTGTATATACATAAGTGTGATGGCAAGTGTGATGGCTTATGCAACGGTTACGGTGCAGCTTTGTGCCTGCTGGTTTTGCCAGAATAACCCCAAGCATCATGCGATAGGGCTGGCCCGTATTAATTGCCTGTATTAGCCAATCCATATTAGTCAGGCAGTCCGCGCTCAGCAGCATTCCATTCATTCAGCAATTGATCAGCAATCGAGCGGCATTTAATTGAGCGGTATTTAGTTGAGCGGTATTTAGTTGAGCGGCATGGATTAACAGTGTTAGCTGACTTAGCTGAGCGGTATTAACTGTAGCGTTACTATTTAACTACCTGGGGCATTCTAAAGCTGAGTTCTATCCAGGTTTAAGCAGTAGTTCCTTACTCTAGGCAGGCGTTCAGTTACTTAGCCCATCTGGCTATTTTTGATACTTGCGATCGCCACAATCGAAGCCTTGCACAATTAGTTTTCCTGCCGTAGAATATTGGCTTTTAGCGCTGCCTTTTGCCTTTAAAGATTTCTTTCAGTTTATCTTTGCACCCTTGTTTACGCTTGATTCAAAGCGCTATGCAGGTGTTCCAAGGCGTTATGTAATCTTACTGATTGGCGCGCCGAATATGTCACAAATTTGACCAGTGCTTTTTAGGGACATCACCTCACACCAGACTCAGCTTAATCATTTATCCATCATTGATCGATTCCCTGCCGTTTGTTCATTATCAAAATCTTATCGAACGCCGTCCTTACTTAGAGCCAGGGGTATTGATCTCACCGGGGTTAGAATCATGGGCTTAAGAACATCGACCAATTTGAGGCAGCCTCAGAGCAATGCCAACTCACCGCCGGGGCGGGGGCTGCCCCTGCGATCGCTCCTGGTGGTGCCTTTTGCGCTACAACTCTTTGCAGCGGTGGGGCTGACGGGCTGGCTGGCAATCCGCAACGGGCAGCGCGCGGTAAATGATGTTGCAAGTCAGTTGCGTAGCGAAATTACTGCCCGGATTGATCAGCAGTTACAAACCTACCTCGACATCCCGCACACGATTAACGCCATCGCCGACGATGCCATGCGCCGGTTTGATCTGTGGAACCCCCGCGACATGTCTGAGCTGCGGCGCTATTTGCATTCCCGGCTCCAGCAGTTTCCAGAGGCGAGCTACGTCAGCTTTGGCGGCGAACAAACTGAGTATGCTGGGGCGGGGCGCAAAGCAGATGGCACGCTGGTTGTAGAAACCGCCGACCAGTCCAACAATTTTGTGAACACGATCGCCCAGGCAGATGCAGCCGGCAACCCCACCGATGCAGTAGTGGAAACCTATCCGGAATATGACCCACGCACGCGCCCCTGGTATCGCAACGCCAAGGCCGCCGGCAAGCCCGTCTGGAACAACATTTATCAGTATTACATTGAGGCGAATCTAGGGATTTCTACCAGCCGCCCCTACTTCGACGAGGCCGGTGTCTTTCGCGGCGTCATCAGTACCGATCTCTGCCTGACGGGGATCAGCGATTTTCTGGATAGTCTCAGCATTGGCAAATCGGGGGAAACCTTTATCCTTGACCGGGCCGGATATATTGTGGCCTCTTCGACCGGAGAAAAGCCCTTTATTGAAACCAGCAGCGGTGCAAAGCGCCTGCGAGCGGTGGACAGTCAAGTGCCCTCGATTCGTGAAACCAGTCGGTTTTTGGCGGGGCGGTTTGGAGATTTGACACAAATTCAGACGGCTCAGCAGTTGGATTTTCGGAGCAATCGACAGCGAGAGTTTGTGGAGGTGGTGCCGTTTGTGGACGGGCGGGGGCTGGACTGGCTGATTGTGGTGGTGGTGCCTGAGTCAGACTTTATGGCGCAAATTCAGGCGAATACTCGCAACACCATTCTGCTTTGCCTGCTGGCGCTGGCGATCGCCACTTGGCTGGGTCTTTTAACATCGCAGTGGATTACTCGACCGATCCGGCGGCTGGGAAAAGCCAGTCAGGCGATCGCCAGTGGAGAGCTAGAGCAAACCGTCAGTGCAACTGGCATACAAGAGCTGGAAACGCTGGCCCGTTCGTTTACCCAGATGGCTCAGCAGCTCCAAGTCTCTTTTGCCAGCCTGGAAACGCGAGTGGCAGAGCGCACCGCCGAGCTGCAAGCGGCTAAGGAGTCTGCCGAAGTCGCCAATCGGGCTAAAGGCGAGTTTTTGGCAAATATGAGCCATGAGCTACGCACGCCGCTGAATGCCATCCTGGGATTTACCCGCATTTTGAAACGCGAGTTGGGCGGCAGTGAAACGCAGCACACCTATCTCAACATCATCAGCCACAGCGGCGAACACTTGCTGAGCTTGATCAACAACGTGCTGGACCTGTCCAAAATCGAGGCGGGCCGCACCACCGTCACGCTAGACAGCTTTGATTTATACCTGCTACTGACCCAGCTCGAAGAGATGTTTGCTCTGCGGGCTGACACCAAGCAACTCCAGCTCACCGTCAGTCCAGAGCCGGGAGTGCCGCAATACATCCGCGCTGATGAGAAAAAACTACGGCAGATTTTGATTAATCTGTTGAGCAACGCCGTCAAGTTTACGCAGATAGGCAGCGTAACGTTGCGGGTGGCGGAGGTGCCAGCGGCGATCGCCGCCCCTAGCCCGACCGACAGGCTGCCCTCCACACCAGCGTTAGCGCCAGCGCCACCGCCAAAGTCGTCGTCAGAGTTTCTACCAGAGTCTCTACCAGAATCACTGGCAGAATCACCACCAGAATCACTACCAGAATCACTGCCAGAGTCACTGCCAGAATCACTGCCAGAGTCATTACCAGAATCACTGCCAGAGTCATTACCAGAATCATTACCAGAATCACTGCCAGAGTCATTACCTGAATCACTGCCTCAGTCCGGGACGGAATCTAAAGACCCACCGCCATCCATCCGCCTCCGGTTTAGCGTGACCGACACGGGCCCAGGCATTGCCGCCGCCGATTTAGAAAGCATCTTTGAACCCTTTGTGCAGACCTTGCTGGGGCAGCAAGCCAGCCAGGGCACAGGGCTGGGGCTGGCCATTAGTCGCCAGTTTGCCCAGGCGATGGCGGGCGCACTGTGGGTTGAGAGCGTTGTGGGTCAGGGCAGCATGTTTGCGCTGGAGGTGCCCGTTGAGCCGATCGCCCCAGAAGCCTTCCCTCAGCCAGTTCCGTCCCGACGAGTGGTGAAGCTAGCGCCGGGACAGCCGCGCTATCGCATCCTGGTGGTGGATGATCGCTGGGAAAATCGCCAACTGATTCTGCGGCTGCTGGCTCCGCTGGAATTTGAGCTGCAAGAAGCCGAAAACGGACTAACGGCGATCGCCCACTGGCAAAGCTGGCATCCCCACCTGATCTTGATGGACATGCGGATGTCGGTGATGGATGGCTATGAAGCCGCCCGCCGGATTCGCACGCTAGAGCGGCAGACCATCAGCGCCGCCGAATCGGATGGGAGACATCCCCAAACGCCGACCAAAATCATTGCCCTCACCGCCAGTGCCTATGAAGAAGAGCGGGCTATGGTGCTCTCGGCAGGCTGCGACGACTTTGTGCGCAAGCCGTTCCAGGACGAGACGCTGTTTATCAAAATTCAGGAACACCTGGGCGTGCAATATCTCTACGAAGACTGGGCGCAGCCGGCCCCCGCTCCCGGCGCTCCGGCCCCGTTGACAGCAGACGCGCTACTCGTCATGCCCAAGTCGTGGCGATCGCGCCTCCATCAAGCCACCCAATCGCTCAACCCGCGCCGCATCCTCGCGGTCATTGATGAAATTCCCGCAGAACACCAAGCCCTGGCGCTCCAGCTCAAGCAACTGGTTGACAGTTTTCGCTATGACCTCATCCTCGAACTGACCCAGCGCGTGATTCACCATGACTGAGGAACTCTCCCCAACCCAACGCGGGAAAATCCTGATTGTCGATGACACCCCCGACAATCTGAGACTGTTGACGGGCAACCTCACCCACCACGGCTATGAAGTGCAGTGCGCTATTTCGGGGGCGCTGGCCCTGATGGGGGCAAAAGCCAATCCCCCGGATGTGATTTTACTCGATATTAAAATGCCGGAGATGGACGGCTTTCAGGTCTGCCAGCAGCTCAAGCAAGAGCGCGCCACCTGCGACATTCCGGTGATTTTCCTCAGCGCTCTCGACAGCGGATTTGACAAGCTGCGGGCATTTCAGGTGGGCGGTGTAGACTACATCACCAAGCCGTTCCAAATGGAAGAGGTGGTCGCCCGTATCGAGAATCAGCTTTCGCTCCAGCGGGCTCGGGCCGAAATCCTCAGTCTCAACGCCGAGCTAGAACAGCGAGTCGAGGAGCGCACCCACGCCCTGGCGCAGCTTAATATACACCTCCAGGCTAGTGAGGAGCGGTTTCGCAGGGTGGCCAATGCCGCGCCGGTATTAATCTGGATGGCTGAGCCAGACGGTCAGCGCAGCTTTGTGAATCAGCGCTGGCTAGACTTTACGGGCTGCTCGCTGCCGCAGTTGCTTGGCAACCAGTGGATGGAGCAGATCCACCCAGAGGATTTGCCCCGTTTCCGGCAGGTCTACGAAACGGCGATCGCCCAGCACCAAAGCTTTGTGGCGGAGTATCGCCTGCGAGATGCCCACCACACCTATCGCTGGGTGCTGGGGACGGGCGTGCCGCTGATGGATGAGGGGCAAGAATTTGCTGGGCTGATCGGCTGCTGTGTAGATATCCACGACCGCAAACAGACCGAAGACCAGCTTTTGCACAATGCCCTACATGACAACCTCACCAATTTGCCCAATCGCACGCTGCTAATGGAGCGGCTAAAGCTTTCTCTCAGTCGGGCGGGACGCTATGACGGGTTTTATTTTGCGGTGCTGTTTCTCGATTTGGATCGCTTCAAGTTAGTGAATGACAGCCTGGGGCATCTGGTGGGCGATCAGCTCTTGGTGGCGATCGCCTTCCGGCTCAATCAGATCATTCGCCCTACCGATCTGCTGGCCCGCCTCGGCGGTGATGAGTTTGTCATTTTGCTAGACGACATCGAAAACGCGCAAGAAGCCGTCCAGGTCGCCACCCGCATTCTTGAGTCTTTGCAAACGCCGTTTACGCTGGAATCGCGTGAGGTGTTCATCAGTACGAGCATTGGGATCGTGCTCAGCTCACCCGACTATTGCGATGGGGCTGAACTGCTACGCGATGCCGACACGGCGATGTATCGCGCCAAGTCTCAGGGCAAGTCGCGTTATGAAATCTTTAACCCGGTGATGCATCAAGAAGTGCTGAAGCGGCTGCATCTAGAAAGCGACTTGCGGCAGGCGCTAAAGCAGGGAGAATTTGTGTTGTGCTATCAGCCGATTTTGTCGCTCTCGACCGGAACGCTGATGGGGTTTGAAGCGCTGGTGCGATGGCAGCATCCACAGCGGAACATGGTGTTTCCTGACGAGTTTATCCCAATCGCTGAAGAGACAGGGCTGATTGTGCCGCTGGGGCACTGGGTGTTGGGGGAAGCTTGTCGGCAGATCGCGCAATGGCAGACCCAGTTTTCCACACAGGTTGCGCCAGAGTTGCCGCTCCGGGTCAGTGTCAATCTGTCGGTCAAACAGCTTCAGGAATCAGGGCTGCTGAGTTTCATCGACGAGATTTTGGCGCAGCATGGGCTATCGGGAAATTGCCTGACGCTGGAAATTACTGAAAGTATGCTGATCGACAATTCTGAAACTGTGATTGCGCTGCTGCATGAACTGCGATCGCGCTCGATCAACATCGACATTGACGACTTCGGCACGGGCTATTCGTCGCTGGGCTATCTCCGTCACCTGCCAATCCACGCGCTCAAAATCGACCGCACGTTTACCCAAACCCTCTCGCTCAATGCCGACATCGTCAGAGCCATTATTGCCCTGGGTCACGCCCTCAACATGGACGTGGTAGCCGAGGGCATCGAAACCCCAGACCAAAGAGCGCTGCTGCAAACCCTGAGCTGTGAATATGGACAGGGCTATCATCTGGGCAAGCCGTTGCAGGCTCAGGAAATGGCACTGGCGCTAGCGGCGTTGCTGCCCCAGTAGTAGCCTGGCCGCAGTCCACTTTCAACAGTGCCAACGGCTGGGCTGATTGCGCCGAACCGCGGCGGTTTAGGGAGACGTTGTGGGGGTGTCTGAGGGAGGCTGACCATCGATCGCTACGATGACAACCGTAATATTGTCTCGCCCGCCCTTGTCTTTGGCGGCGTTGACCAGGGCAGAGGCCGCTTTTTCGCAGGCGCGGATCGACTTCAGGTGAAAGGCGATCAGGTGATCCGACAGCTCCTCGGTGAGGCCGTCGCTGCACAGCAAGAGGCGATCGCTCCCCTGCACATCCACCGGCTGCACGTCAATTTGCCGCAGGTCTTCGCGCCCCAGGCACTTTGACAGAATATGTCGCCAGGGGTGAACGCGGGCCTGATCGGGCGTCAGGTCGCCGACTTTCATGGCGCGAGACACCCAGGTATGGTCTTCGGTAATTTGCGCCAGTTTGGCTCCCCGCAGGCGATAGAGGCGCGAGTCACCAATATGAGCGCACCAGGTCTGGCCATTGCGAAACATTAAGACGACGGCGGTCGTGCCCATGTCTGACCGTTCGGGATGCTTAGACTGGTCTTGCACGATCGCCCGGTTTGCCAGCAAAAATGCCCGCTCTAGCATCGTCCGCGATTCTTCTTCGGAAGACCAGTGCGAATCTAGATAGGTCTGAATCACCTTGGTCGCAATCAGGCTGGCTTCCTGCCCGCCCGCATGACCGCCCATCCCATCTGCCACGATGAAAAATCGGCCGCTGGGGTCGATGTAATAAGCGTCTTGATTAACGCTACGCAACAGTCCCGGGTCAGTGATGCCGGTGGAAAGAGATTTCATAATCGGGGCAGCGGACGCAGGGGTGAGGGTAAGACAGGAGCAGGAATATCGCAGGGATGAGGGATCAGGGGGGTTAGGTCTGGAGCTTTGGCTGCATCTAGCTGTGCGGCTGGAGTCAAATTTGGACTCTGATCTGAGACTTTGATCTGAAACTTTGAGCTGAGACTTTGAGCTGAGACTTTGAGCTTAGAACATGCGGTCGGCGCGGTCGATGCGGATGATCAGGCGCACCCAGGCAAACAGGGCGATCGCCGCAGGCACCGCCGCCACCGCCGCTACCCAAACCAGATTATTGACCAGGAGGATCGTCGCCGACAGCGTAAATGCACCCGCCAGCAGCGCATAGTTAGTCCCCATATTAACGTTACTCAAGCGGCGCAGAACGCGATCGGTCTCTTGCGATCGCACTCTTAAGCGAATATCGCCCCGCTCTAGCCGCTCGATCGTATCCTCAATACGGCGCGGCAATCCCAGCGCCGAACTGCTCGCCTGGGCAGCCTGACGACTCAGCTCACCCAACAATCCGCCCGTGTCGGCACCATTGTCATTGGTCATAATCTGCATCGCAAACGGTCTTGCGACCTCCATAAAGTTAAATTCTGGATCGAGTCCCTTGCCCACGCCCTCCAGCGTTGAAAACGCCCGCATCACAAACGTAAACGTGGCGGGAAAGCGAAACGGCTGATCGTAGGCAATCTCATACAGGTCGTCGCTGATGTCGCTAATGGACTGCGTTTCAAACGGCTTGTCCATAAAGTTGTCCAGCATGTACTGGATCGATCGCCGCACCGGCCCCATATCCTCCGAAACCGACAGCGCCCCCAGCGACACCAGCGCTTCCACCACCTTGTCGGCATCCTTCTGGGCGATGCCAAAGAAAGTATTCATCAGCTTTTCACGGGTCACAGGCTGCACCTGACCCATCATGCCAAAGTCATAAAAAATCAGCGCCCCGTCCGAACTGACGGCAATATTTCCCGGATGTGGGTCGGCATGGAAAAAGCCCTTATCTAAAAGTTGATGCAGATAGGCACGGGCCCCCAACTGAGCCAGGTTTTTGCGGTCTAATCCGGCTGCTTCTAGGGCTTCGTAATGGCTGATCTTGATGCCCGGCACATATTCCAGCGTCAGCGTGCGGGGCGAGCTATAGCGCCAGTAAACCCGTGGCACCTTGACCCAAGACTCCCCTCGAAAATTGCGCCGAAACGTGTCGGCGTTGCGCCCCTCGCTGAGATAGTCGATCTCTTCCCAGAGAATGCGACAGCACTCTTCGTAAATGCCCAGCCAGTCGCGCCCGCGCCCCCACTGGGGATGCCGCTGAAAGTAGTGGGCAATGCCCTTGAGAATTTTCAAATCAATGTCGAACAGCTTTGCCAGCCCCGGCCGCTGTACTTTAACGACCACCTCTTCGCCCGAATGAAGCTGGGCCCGATGCACCTGGCCCAGGCTGGCCGCCGCCAGCGGAATCGGATCAAAGCTGCGATATAGCTCCGGAATTTCTTTCCCCAGCTCTTGCCAGATGATTTCCTCGACCTGCTCATAGCCAAAGGCGGGCACTTTATCTTGCAGCTTCGAGAGTTCCTCGACATACTCAGCCGGAAACAGGTCGGCGCGGGTAGAAAAAAGCTGCCCCACTTTGATGAAGGTGGGCCCCAGGTCGAGCAGGGTTTCTCGAATCCATACGGCCAGCTTGCGGCGGCGAATTGCCTGTTTGGCTTCGGTCATGCCGCCGGGATAGCTCCAGGGCTTGTTATATGCCCATTGAGCCGTGAGCAACTGCAACACAAACGTCCAGATGTCTACATAGCGCCGTCGCCGCGAGTAGGTCTTCCGGTTCCAGCGGTAGGAGTTGGACGCATAGGACTTGCCGCTTTCAGCCGGAAAACTCTCGGTTGCTGCATCTAAGGGGCTAGACGATGCCGAAGCCTGGCCAGAGGCGCTGGCAAACGAAGGGCGGAGCGCGCTGCCAGTAGGGGCGATCGCCCCATGAGCACCGAGAGGCGCAGAAGCATCAGCACCCCAATCAGGAGGAATAGCATCATCAAAACGGGCAGACACGGGGCAGGTT
>RFIF01000572.1 GCA_003695655.1 Cyanobacteria bacterium J069 | reverse complement strand
GTGGGGATGTTGGTGGCGATCGCCGCCACGCTGCTCGACCATGCCGTGGTGGACTACACGCTGATTTTGGTGGGGATCGTCATCGGCTCTGTCGTGGGCGTGGTGATGGCAAAGAAGGTGGAAATGACCGCCATGCCCCAGATGGTGGGCTTGCTAAACGGCTTGGGTGGCGGCGCATCGACCCTGGTGGCGATGGCGGAATTTTGGCGGCTGATGGGCACGGACGCCGGGCTGCCGCTGGGCAGCGTGTTGACCATCATCCTCAGCGTGTTGATTGGCGGCATCACCCTGACGGGCAGCCTGGTGGCCTTTGCCAAGCTGCAAGAGCTGCTCAGCGGCGTGCCAATCATCTTCCCGCTCCAGCGCTTTGTCAGCATCGGGCTGCTGGGACTCTTTCTGGTGGGCAGCGGACTGCTGATTTTGGAACCCCATGATCCCACGATTTTCCTTTTGCTGGTGGGCATTTCGCTGATTTTGGGTGTGCTGTTTGCCATTCCCATTGGCGGCGCGGATATGCCCGTAGCTGTGTCGCTGCTGAATTCCTTTTCGGGTCTGGCCGCCAGCGCTGCCGGGTTCGTCTTGCAAAACAATATGCTGATCATTTCGGGGGCGCTGGTGGGCGCATCGGGGATCATCCTGACACAGATTATGTGCAAGGCGATGAACCGTTCGCTGACCAATGTGCTGTTTAGCGCCTTTAGCAAAGCCAAGGAAAAAAGCGCGGGTGGGGCGACTGGGGCGATCGCCGACAAGACGGTTCACTCGGTCGATAGCGAAGAAGCGGCAATGATGCTGGGCTACGCGCGATCGGTGGTGATTGTGCCCGGATATGGCATGGCAGTGGCCCAGGCTCAGCACGCGGTTCGGGAACTGGCGGATCAGCTAGAGCGCCTGGGCGTGGATGTGAAATACGCGATTCACCCGGTTGCTGGGCGGATGCCCGGCCATATGAACGTGCTGCTGGCGGAGGCAAACGTGCCCTATCCTCAGCTCTACGACATGGACGCGATCAACCCCGAATTTGAACATACCGATGTGGCGCTGGTGATCGGCGCAAACGACGTGGTCAACCCCGCCGCATCCCACGACACCGACAGCCCGATCTACGGAATGCCCATCCTGGATGTGGAGAAGGCGGCCCATACGATCGTGATCAAGCGCGGCATGAGCAAGGGCTTTGCTGGCGTAGAAAACGAGCTGTTTTATCAGGACAAAACCCTGATGCTGTTTGGCGGCGCAAAGGATGTCGTGGCGCAGCTTGTGGTTGGGGTCAAGGAGCTGTAGCCAGCGCCGGGGCATGACCGCTCAGCAGTTCTCGACGCTAGCGAGCTTGCTGATATAAACTGAGCGGTTTCCCTGGGTGTGTGAACTGAAGCATCGGTTCACACACATAATTCACACACATTTTTAATAGCGTTTAATAGATATAAATAGCGTTTAATAGCGCCGCATAGCGCTGCCTGTTTTGCCTTTTACTTATGACGTTTAGCCTGACCCAGTTTTATGATGCGCTCCCGGCGATCGCGCTAGATGGCGTCTCGGTTGCGGCCGATACCGCTGGGCTAACCGTCCAAATCTACGATGTGCTGGACTCCACAAATCGCGCTGCTTGGGACGGGCTGGCGCAGGATGCAGCGGCGGACGTAGTGGTGATTGCCGAGCAGCAGCGAGCGGGGCGGGGACAGTGGGGACGGCAGTGGCAATCGCAGGCGGGCGGACTATACCTGTCCTGGGGCTTTCGCCCGATGCTACCCGTAGCACAGTCCCCGCAAATTACGCTGTGGAGCGCCTGGGGTGTGGCGATTGCCCTGCGCCAGGCGGGCGTGCCTGTGCAGCTCAAATGGCTCAACGATTTAGTAGTTTCTGGGCATAAGCTGGGCGGAGTGCTGACGGAGACGCGAGTGCAGCAGGGGCAGGTTGCTCAAGCGGTGGTGGGCGTCGGTCTGAATTGGGCAAACCCCGTTCCAGAAATCGGGATCAATCTAAAAACGCTGCAAACCCAGGGGTGCAACATTCAAATCGCCTCACTGGAAGAACTGGTGGCGATCGCCCTCCAGGGGCTGCGGTTGGGATACCGCTACTGGCAGCAGCGCGGCATGGAGGCAGTGCGACGACACTACGAGGCGCTGCTAAGCAACTGCGGTCAGACAATTACCCTGGTGGGGGATGCCGGAACCACTCAGGAAACCGTAGAAATTGTAGGGATTAGTCTAAATGGGCAACTGCACGTCCGCTCTCGGCAAACGGCTGACGAGCCAGGGCGGTTGCTGCAACCGGGGAGTGTGCGTCTGGGCTATTCGGTGGGAACTTGTTTCTCGGGCTAAAGTCTAAACCCGTTGGAGCGATCGCCCTCTAGCTGTCCTGAACAACTGCCCGCGAGCGTGAAGAATCTCCTAGAACAAGGGGAGTCTGCGAAAGCTGCCAGGTGCCGCTTTGCTACAGGTCTGTCTTGCATAGGCGTTCGTCTAACTGCAATAGGTCTGAGCAGAAATAAGCTGGGCAGACTGTACGCCACCTGCTTGGGGTTAATTTCCCTGGTAATCCGGGATGCAGCGATCCGTTCCAGTTTGGGAGGCACCCTGAAAGCAGCACTGCACCCCAACTTCATGTTAAGAAAGGCTAATATTGATCTGCTTGACACGAAATTTACATGAGTTGATGAAGTCGTCATTAAGCTCATGTATGGGTGCTGTGACGATTACGGATTCTTAGTAGGATCATTGGCGAAGCAGTGCGGAGATCCGCTGGTCTAAGCTGTCGGCGCTGCCTCACGGCGGCAGATATCCAAGCTGCCTCAAGGCAGTAAGTGTGCAAAAAGTGTGCAAAAACTCGTTGCTCAGGACTCGTTTGTCAGGAATTGTGATGACTCAGAATCGGAACACTACCTCTGCAAAGAATGCTCCCGCGAAGGCTAATAGCGTCCGCCACTCCTTATCCGTGGTCTTAGGACTCAGCATTTTGGGAAGCACCGGATTTTTGCCGACTGCGATGGCGATCGCCCAAACTGCCGAAGACTCAGAAGCAGTTCCCAGCGCTCAAGAGTTGCTCTCGCCCGCCGTATCCACGCCCCCGCCCCAACCTGCTGCGCCCGCCCGCGTGCCCCGCCTCAATCGCTCTGCGCCCGCCGCTGAAGCACCCGCCCAGCCTGCGGCACTACCCCGGCCAGCGGTCGATCGCCCCGTCGCAGAACGCTCCCCTACACCTGCGGCCAACCCATCCGCCGAACCAGCTCGCCCAGCCGCCAGCAGCAGTGGCCCTGCCAGCGCAGCGTCTTCAGAGCGGCAGCCAGCGCCAGTGAGTGCGCCTTCGCTCAATCCGCAAGACTATACCAACGTCTATATCGACGATACGCCGCAATATAACCTGGGTTCTACCCGCAGCGGACAAGCGCCCGTGGTGCTTTCAGAGCGGTCTACGGGCTGCCAGGTCGTGCTGCAACCGGGGGCGGGTGTTCCCAACAGCGTCTGCATTTCGGGAGCGGGCGCAGCAGGTTCCCTCAACGCGCAAATTGACCCAGAGACGGGCAAGCCGATTCCAGGGACAGGGGCGATCGCCGCTGGTGACATCCCCGGCGCGGTTCCTGCCAGCGCTGCGTCAACTGGCGGACGTGCCCTCAGCCTCTCGGTTGCCTCGCTCCAGTCTTTCTACAACCGCACGATTCGGCCACTGGCGCTCCGAGGCAACGGCAACACCCACTTGATGTTCCCACTGTCGATGCCTGCGGCGATTTCCTCCGCGTTTGGCTGGCGGATTCATCCGATTTCGGGTGACGCCCGGTTCCACGCCGGGACAGACTTAGCTGCACCCACAGGCACGCCCGTGTTGGCAGCCTTTTCTGGTCAAGTCGAGACTGCCGACTATTTGCGGGGCTATGGGCTGACGGTTGTGCTGCAACACAACAACGGTACGGAGCAAACGCTCTATGCCCATATGTCTGAGCTATTTGTGCGGCCGGGGCAGCGGGTCGAACAGGGTGAAGTGATCGGTCGAGTCGGCAGCACAGGGCTGTCTACCGGGCCGCACCTCCACTTTGAATTTCGGGAACTAACGCCGCAGGGCTGGGTGGCGCTGGATGCAGGGCTGGTGCTACAAACTGCCTTGAACAGCTTGTTTAACGGCTTCCAGCTTGCTCAGGCAGCGCCTACCAAGTCTGAAGCCCCTGAGTCGGCGGTGCTGGTTAAGGGGCTACAGGACTTTGGCAAGCTGGCAGACCGCGCCAAGCCCGAAGTTGAAGCTGCCACTGCGAAATCTGCTGTGACAGAAACGCAAGCTGCTCTGCCGACTGTGGTCGTTCCCCAGCAAGCACCTGCCGCTGAATAGGGTGCCTGGCAAGGCGGCATCTATCAAATCTGCCGCTGGCAAATCTGCCGCTGGCAAATCTGCCGCTGGCTGACTGCTGGTGCCCGGAAATCTGCTCAACCCGAAGTCCGCTAGAGATAGCCATGTTCTGCTAGAAAAGCAGGCGTTAGGCGATCGGGTGGTGCTTCGGGCTGTGTCGTTTGGGGTGATGTTTCGGGCGCGCCTAGTCGCAGAAATTTTTCAACATATTTCCCCAGAATGTCGCCTTCCAGATTGACGCGATCGCCCGGCTGGAGGTGCTGCAAGTTGGTTTCTGTGTAGGTCAGCGGAATCACCGCCACGGTAAACCAACTGCCTGTCGCGTCGCAGTCCGCCACCGTCAGACTGATGCCATTCACGGCAATGCTGCCCTTTGGCACGATGTAGCGCGCCACCCGGCGATCGCCCACCGAAAACCGCATTTCCCAAGAAGTTTCGGTAGGGACAGCAGACTCTAGATAGCCCGCGCCGTCCACATGCCCCGTCACAAAATGCCCGCCCAGCTTGCTGCCCACCCGCAGCGACGCCTCCAGGTTGACCGGCAAGTCGGCGTTGCGTCGTCCGAGAGCCGTGCGATCGAGCGTCTCCGGCGACACTGCTGCCACAAATCCGTTGCTCAAGCAGCGCATTACCGTCAAGCACACCCCGTCCACCGCCACACTATCGCCCAGTTCCAGGTCGCGGATCAGCTTCGCATCATCGCAGATCACCTGCACTTCAGTCTCGCTGAGGGCAGACAGCGTACCTGTGGTTTGAATCAGTCCAGTGAACATGGGAATCGCTTCTGAGGATGGCGGGACGGCGGCATTCGTAGATAGTTCATAGATCACATGCAAGCTGTAATCGGCTGCAAAAAAGGAGCAAATCAGATTCCAGCAATTCCCAGGACAGATCCCCAGGCAGATTCATAAAGACTACTGTCCGTGAAGTATCAATCCGTGAAGTATCAATCTGTAAAGAGTTGTCCTGTTTGGTCTAAGCTGCTTTATCAATCGGTTACAAACCTCCGATTTTTTGGCAAACCTTCAGAATTGCGGCTGTGGATTGGTCGGCGCTTCAGGGCATACTGGAATTCAATCCACTCTTGAAGGAGACGATTTTTTCGGCGCTACCCAAAATCCTAAGACTTGGGGTCTGATATCGATCAGCGCAGGTGAGCCAGGCAGGTGCACCAGGCAGTGGGCTTATTCTAAATCAACAATTTAGATTGACTTAAACCAGCCGGATGACCCGCAGATCGGATTGAACTCATTAATCGATCTTGTCATACTGGACTGAGGCTAGGATCGAAGCGATTGACCTAATTGTGGCGATCGCAGACTGAGTTCCTGAGTCTCAGACTGCCGGACTCGACAATTCTCCGTAAAAGTTCAAAGCCCTCGGCGTTCGATCGGGCGGTTTCAAATGCTCCCCCAGCCTGCTCCCATAATCTATAGGGCTTGATGCTAGGCTATATCAAGCTCAAGGGTTCCACGAATCCAGTCCCCGCCTTTCCATTCTATTTGCTGAACGGATTCTAGAGGCTAGATGAATGATTGAGATGAAAGTCGCTGGAATTGCCCTAGAGGCAGCCTCTCGCAGCCCTTTGGTGCTACTGCGGGATGCGTCCGAACGACGGCAGCTTCCGATCTATATCGCTCATGACCAGGCACGAGCCATCATGAGCGCTATAGAAAACCAGACTCCACCCCGTCCCCTCACCCATGATTTGCTGGTCAACATCCTGGATGAATGCGATTTGACGGTGGAACGAGTGGTGATTCATTCGCTTCAAGACAACACATTCTATGCCATCTTGACGATCCGCCAGGGCGAGGTGCGCAAGGAGATCGACGCCCGCCCCAGCGATGCAATTGTGATTGCGATTCGCACGCGCAGCCCAATCTGGGTGATGGAAGAAGTGGTCGCTGATGCCTCCTATCCGGTAGACACAGATGCGGATGAAGCAGAGCGTCAGGCGTTTCGTGATTTTCTTTCAAACCTGAGTCCAGAGGATTTTACCCAGCGAGGACAGTCGAAGAGTAGTGAAGGGTAGCGCGGGACGGTGAGATGTGGAGAGGGCGGGCAGCAGGTTTGCTACTCGCCCTCTTCTTTGGCAACCTGCGTAGCGCGCCAGATCCACCAGCCCGCAATGCAAAGCGTGATGTTTCCCAAGACGGTCGTTGCGGCTTGAACCGTGACCAGCCATTCCAAGCTGGACGCATTGTCGAAAAAATGCCAGGTACAGGCGCACATCGCGCTGATCAGTACGGGCAGCATTCCCCAGGAGAGCGATCGCCAGGCGGGCTGCTTGGACACATCAGCATAAATCCAAATCAGCCAGATGGCGGCGATCCATTCCACCACGCTAGAGATGTGGATGATCCAGGTAGGGATTGAGAGGGCGTGCATAGGCGGAACTTGGGGCAACTCGTGGCATGATTTGGGGGTGCGGCGCGGCCAGCACTATCAAAATGATGACATGTTTCACGGGTTTGCTTGGGCGAAGGCGATGCGGGCAGTTTTGTGTGGGTATTACGGCAAGGGCAATGGCGGCGATGAGGCGCTGCTAGCGACGCTATTACAAATGCTGCCTGCCCACGTCACGCCGCTGGTGCTGTCGGGCAATCCTGCCGAAACGGCCGCTCGATTTGGCGTCGAAGCGGGCGATCGCATGAATCTCTCCACTGTTTTGCAGGCGCTCCAGCGGTCAGACGCCCTGATCTGGGGCGGCGGCAGCCTCATGCAAGACGCCACCAGCGCGCTCAATCCCTGGTATTATGGCGGGCTGATGCTACTTGCCCAGCGCCTCGGGCTAAAGACGATCGCCTGGGCCCAGGGCGTGGGCCCGCTCCACCGCGCCCCCAGCCGCTGGCTGGCCCAGCGGGCCTTTGCTGGGTGTCAGGGCGTCAGCGTGCGCGATCGCCCCTCAGCAGAGCTGCTCACCTCTTGGGGAATTCCCGTGACGCTGGCTCCCGACCCGGTGTGGGCGTTGCAGGGTAGCCCAGTGCCGGGGCTGTGGGATTTGCCCGCTCCCCGCGTTGCCGTAGCGCTGCGTCCGCATCCGCTGCTGACTGAAGCACGGCTGCAAACGCTGGGACAGGCGCTGGCGATGTTTCAGCAGGCGACTCAGGCTCATGTGCTGCTGGTGCCGTTTCAGCCTTCACAAGACGAGGCGATCGCCCAAGCCCTCCACGCCCATCTGCCCCACCACAGCACCGTGCTCACCCTGACCGACCCGCTTCAGCTTGCCGGACTGTTTCAGGGCGTCGAGATGGCGATCGCCATGCGCCTGCACGGGCTAATCATGGCGGCCGCTCACCAGTGCCGCTGTTTTGCCATCAGCTATGACCCCAAGGTCAGCCGCCTGATGGATGAATTTCAGATGCCAGGCTGGGAGCTTGACCAACTGCCCGACAATGCCACAGCCATCAGCCAGAGATGGATCGACCTCTACGCCAATGGCGACGGACTCTCAGCCGATCAGCTTGCTGCTATTGGCGATCGCGCCGCCATGCACCGAGAATTGCTCGCCAGCATTCTTCAGTAACCCGACAAGGGCGATCGCCCCACCTAGAGTTCGCCCTGCCTAGAGTTCGCCTAACTAGAGTCCGCCCCGACCAGAGTCCGCCCCGACCAGAGTCCGCCCCGACCAGAGTCCCCCTTAACTCAGCATTCGCTAGGATTGACACATCCGCAACGCTGAGGCTCAAACCGCATAAAATCGTCTACCATTTCTTCAACCAGTACGGCGATATCGTGATTGCGGCAATATCCTCCAAATGCGCCACAAATGTACCCATTTCCCGAAAAATTATGCAGAACTTGCAGAACTTCGCAAAGGATTCGGTAAAAAACCGTTCCCAAGTCAAATTTCTGTGTTACCAAGGTTAGGTCTTTAATTGTTTACCGCTTCCCTCCCCGCCAGGCTAAATCGATGAGCGAGCCAAACTCTTCCCCCAACGAACAAACCCCCCACTCGGAAAACCTGCCATCCCCTTCAAGCTGGTTTGCTGGCTGGGCAGAATTTTCGACCGAGCCGAGTGCAGAGCCAGCATCCGCCGCAGTTGAGGGAGCAGGTGCTCCGGATGCCACGCCTGCGCCCCAGCCTCCGGCTGAACCTTGGGAAGAGTGGCAGCCTGTGAATTTCCCCAACGCGATTAGTGCCGACGCCATCGAGCGGCAGGCGATGTATGGACAGGCAAAACCCAACATTCAGCCCATCCAACCCATTTCCCGGCCCGCACCACAGCCGAATTCTCAACCCGCTCAACCCATTTCCCAGCCCGCAACGCGCCGGATTTCCCCAGAGCGCCCTAGTTGGAACGTGGCAACGCCGGCTGGGGCTGCTGATGCAGCACAGGCAGCACCCCAGGTTGCCGACATGATTAGCCTGATTCAAGAACTCAATCAGTGCAACAATGCCCTACTCGACCGCGTATCGATGCTTGAAGACGCGCTGGAGCGGCGGCAAGCAGAAACCGGGGCAATGCCGGATATAGAGCGGTTGCAGATCACAGCCCAAGCCCTGGAGCAGCAGGTAATCCAGCTTACAGAGCAGCTAGAAGCCGCGCAGCAGCTTGGCCATCGCCAGCAGGTCTTAGCAGAGACTCTATCTCAGGAACTGACGCTGAGCCAGGAGCGTATTACCCAGCTTGAGCAAGACTGTGCGCGAACCCAGCAGCAATATGAGGAACAGTCGCAGCGCCTCGGCCGCAGTGAAGCCCTGGCGCGAGATTTGCAGGCGCGCCTCCAGCGACAGCAGCGCTATACCCTCCAGTTCAAGGCAGCACTTGAGCGCTGTCTGGAGGTGCCTGCCGCGCTGCTGGAATCCCCAGGAGAAACGGATGCTCCGCCAACTGCCCAGCCCTGGCAGGAAACCGGAGCCACGGCTGAATTGCTGGCTGCTCCGTCTTTGCTGCCCAGAGCCTCGACGATCCAGCCTTGGTCGGCGGAATCGGCTCAGTCAGTCGTGCCCTCTAAGCTAGTGGATGTGCTGGCGAGTCGCTCTGCGGAGGGGGAGGACTCGGCATCCTGGCTGGCAGAGGTGGCTTTAGCAGATGCAGACTTGTCTGCTGATGATTCGAGCGTTAGTTCTTTGCATCTCTCTAGTAATGCTGGGTCGAATGATGCCGACAATTCGGATCACCCAGCGGGTGCAGGAGCAAGCCGGAGCAGTGAAGCAGATTCAGAGTCACCAGCGGTTGCGGAAGTCAGCGGTGTGACGCCTCCCAATGACACCGCTGCCAACGTTATTGCCCTCAATTTTGGTCAATCGGTAGACGCGATGAGGATGGCACCGGAGGCTGATGGGGCGGCGATCGCTCCGTCTTCTGCTACCTCGCCAGAGCTGGCGGCCACTGAGGCCGCCGCTGCCGACAATATCCGCTCATTGTTCCGAGAGTTTACAGAACTGGTGAACGAAGTGGGCAGTGCCCCTAGCACCGATGGCGATGCCGAAACCTCTCTCTGGCAAGACCTGGCAAAATTGGTGGAGGGGTCAGCGGAAGATCTGCTGCAAGCGGGGCTGATTGACCAGTTGGCAGCGCTCTCCACCGAGGCGATCGCCGCTGGTAACAATCTGGATTTGGCTGTGCCACCCAGTCCGCCGCCTGCCGCGCCGCCGCACCTGCCGTCAACGGCTGCTACTCCGGCTGCTCAGCCATCCGATCTCAAACGTCCATCTCCTGCATTTGCTGAGTCAGAAGGGGCTGAGTCAGAAGGGGCCGAGTCTGAACGGACTGCTGCCCGTTCCTCAGCTTTTACGCCGGCCGCCTCTGCACCCATTCCGCCGATGCCGCCCCGAGCGACTCCGGTTCAGCCCAAGCTGCTGACAATGCCATTTGAGACGCATCGCTGGGCCACTGCGTCTGCGGCAGATGCCGCAACACCCATCGCTGGCTCCGACGCCCCCAATCCAGAAGCCGCAGAGAATTTGGCTCCCGTCGTCTACCCAACTCGTCCTACCAAGAAGCTCTCGTCGCTGGCAGCGATCGATCTGCCCAGCTTTCCCAAGTAACAGGTTGGGGGATAGAGGTCAGGGGTCAGGTTTTAAGAGTCAGGTTTCAAGCCTTTGCTAAATTCAACTTTACGGTTTGATATGCATCTGGTTGAAACACAGCCCGAAGATGAGATCAAACATTTTTCTATCCCATCTCTGGGCTATTCAGCCAAATCTGACAGTCGATTTTTAGCAGCCGGTCTGCCTGGCTTAGAACCTGGCTTAGAAAGCGATTAGGAAGCCGACAGAGACTTCAGCGATTTGCGTTTGGCTTCGGGCAGCGGCGTTTTGATGATGACACTGCTTAGCTCAGACAACTCCTCAACAATGCGCGCCGAGGCTTCGGGATGAACCAGCACCAGCAACGCTGACGATCCAGGCTGGAGAGCGTCTTCGACTTGATTCAGAAAGTCAGGATTGAAGACCTCATGGGCGATCGCCAGCGAGCGATGAAACACAACTGAGCTAACGATGCCACCCCAGAGGTCGTTGCTTAACTCACCGACGGGTTCCAGCAAGTCATGATAGGCCTTGACCCGAATTTTTCCGTCTGCGTTTTTGACGACCACCACTGCATCTTCAAAATCCGTCAGGTGGGATTGCTCACGACCCAGCAGATCGAGCAGCGCCTGATCGGCTGCCAGCTTTTGGTCAAACACTGCCACAATCAGTTCACTCATAGATTTTGCTCATAGATTTTTTAGCTACGCTGACTGCCAGGCGTGTATTATCCGGCATATGCTTGCCCAAGTTGCTTGCCTAACATGACGTAGCCCAGCGTCCTGAATCCTAGCGGGTTTCCCCGATCTTTTGGTAAAGGCAGGTTTAAGAAAAACTCGATTTGCCCGTTCTCGACAGTCTTGCTTTCCGGCACACTGCTGTGTATTACTCGGTTCATCCGCCCAGCGATTATCTGTTGCGACATCAGCCGCGCCTGCTGCCCGGATGGTCGCAGCCGATTGCGTCGATGCTAGTGTTGCTGCAACCGAGTCAGGTTGCGCTGGTGGAGCGGACGGCCGATACCGAGCATGAAAAGGAGCATCTGCGATCGCACTTTCTCGTTTTAGGAGGGGCAATCGCCCAAATGCTCCAGAATGAAGGCTATCTCGCAGAAGTCTTTGATCCGCGAACCGGATGGCCAATGTTGTCTGGGGCAGGCACCCTGTCCTTGGATGATGTCGCTGTGGCGGGGTCAGCCTTGGGTTACTCGACTGGGCACTGTGGCAACTGCCGTGTGATTTTGCACCCCAGCCTGGGAACGGCGGTGTACCCGTCTACGCTGGTGTCGTCGGCATCGGTGCCTGTGCTAGAGGCGATCGCTCATCAAGTGATTGAAAATCAGCCGAAATTTAGCGAAAACTAACGAGCCGGGCGCTACGGGCTGTCATCAATTGTCAGCAAAACACTAGTTTCTTGCGGGTTTCAGCCCCAAGCTTGACCTGCTGGGGCGGGCGCGATAGTGCTGATTCCTCAAGAGTTCTGAGGTGAATTGATGATGCGCCCTATAGCAAGCCTGACCTTAGGCATCTTCTTCAAGTTTCAGCCTGCGCGAATACCACCACTCGCGCTGTTCAGACGGCAGTTTTAGCCAATAAAAAGTGACCACAAACGGTTCACTTGCCTGCTCTTGTCCCAAAATTTCAACGGCATAGGAAGGCGAAGACCGCGCCCCCATGTCTGGCACCAGTCGTCGCCCAATGCGTCGCCAGCTTGGCTCTTTGCCACGCCATTCTAGCCGACAGCAGGGATAGGGCAACTCGTCTCGATCAAACAGGCGACAGCAGGGCCCCAAAATGCGGTAGGTATAGCAACAGCCCGGACTCGAAAAAACTTGCCCGGGCTGGAGTGGATGCTGATTCAAAACTCAACTATCTCTAATGCGCCGTCTAGTAGACCTAGTCTAATGTGCTTAAACTAATATGCCTAATATGCTTAAACTAATGCGCTTTAAGTGCGGCTGGATTCAGGGTGGCGATCGCCACTTGGGAGTGAACCTTACCAGCTTGACTTCACAACACCAGGAAGCAAACCCTGGTGCGCCATTTCTCGAATGACATGGCGAGACAGACCAAAGTCACGATAGTAGCCTCTGGAGCGTCCAGTCAGCCAACAGCGGTTGCGGTGGCGAGTGGGGGCGCTGTTGCGAGGCAGTTGCTGAATCTTCCGGTGAATTTCGAGCTTTTCTTGCTGCGTTGCGGCATTCGCAAATTCTTCCATGAGAGACTCTCGCTTGGCTGCATATTTGGCAACCAGCCTTTCCCGCTTTTTCTCACGCTCGATCATGCTCTTCTTAGCCATGAATACTCACATTCACCTTTTGATTTAGACAGCGTTCTCTATTGTAACAGCTACAAGCCTAGTGTGCATGAAGAATGCTTCGACACTTAAACGGCTCAGGCTTTTCCCAGCGGCGATCGCCACCAGCCAGCCCAGCGTTGAAGCCAGCCCTCCGCCACCCTACATGCCGCCAGGGCTTCTACCATTCTGCTGCCAAGGGATATTAAGCTATTCCTCAGTCGCCCCGATTGCAGTGGGCGTTTCTAGCACAGGGTCAATGGGATCTGAGGGAGGCGCTGGCGGAGAGCTAGCTGCGGGCGGGGCAGTAGTCGTTACTGGAGTGCTCGCCACTGGAGTCGGCGTCGCAACGGCGGGCGGGCTGGACGGGGCAGCCGGGGTTGCGGGCTTTTCCGACAGACCAAGCTGCTTGCGGGCGGCGGCGATCGCTGTATCCAGCGTCGATTTGCCCGTCTCTAGCAGTTTCTTTCCGGTTTCCGGCGTCAAAAGCTGCTCTGGAGAAGGCTTTTCGGCAGTCGTTACATCGTTTACCCAGTCGCGCGTCTTGCGACCGGCTGCAATAGAATTCTCCCAGAACCAGTCAATCCCGACCAGCGACAAGCAAAGCACCAGCCAAAGAAAATTCCCCGTCTCCTTTAAAATCTTCCAGGAAACATCCAGCGATTCTCGATAGGTTTTTGCTGTGCTGGGTTCCGTGATCAGCGTCCAGAGTTTGTTAGCCTGATCAGAAAGTTGTTTACTCATGATTGCTTAGGGGGGCGTGTTGTCAAACCAGAATGGTACAACCGGGTTGAAATCAGGTGATTTGAAATCAGGTTGAACTTGCGTTCTGCTTCCCGGCTCGTTCAATCCACGTATACACTAGCAGCCTTGTTTCAAGGTTGCCTAGTAGCGCATAGTCGCGAAAACCCAAATTCCTAAGTTGCGATATCCTGCATACAGTTCGGATTAGTGCTGTGTTTTCAGATTTTCCAGCCCGCTTTGCAACTTTGACCAACTATCAAATCAAGCTGCTGGCTGCGGGTTTGATGGTGATTGATCATCTTGGATACGTCTTCCTGCGAGAGACTGATTTGGGGCTACTTTGCTACAGCTTGGGACGGCTCAGCTTTCCGCTGTTTGCGTGGCTGCTGGTGCAAGGCGAGGCCCACACGCAGAATTTCCAACAATATGCGCTGCGCCTTTTGGGTATGGCGATCCTCTCTCAGCCCATTTACCAGCTCACGTTTGGGATTGATCTGGGGGAAGATTTCAACATCTTATTTACACTGTTGCTGGGGCTGCTGTGTTTGCGTGGCGCTCGGCTGTGGCCTGGCTGGGCAGTGCTGATCTGGATTGGCGGAGCCGTAGTAGCAGAGCTGGCTAACTTTAACTACGACGCCTACGGAATTGCCATGATTGCGCTGGTCGGACAATATAAGCCGACGCTGCTATGGTGGTCAACCTGGAGCGTTTTTGCGGCACTGACGGCACTGGTGTTGCCGGATAGTATGCAGTTTTTGGCTGGCGGTGCTGCGTTGATCTTTGCTCTGGCAAACTGCGAACGCGGCCCCAAAGCCCGCTGGTTTTACTGGTTTTATCCGGCGCACATCGCCATTATTGGGCTAGTCGCAGCTTGGATGAATCGACTGCCGACGTGAGCCGTCGTGCATAATGGCGCAACGACTCACGCCTACACAGAGCTGGGGCAGAGCTTGGGTTCCGTCAGGGATTTATTGAATGGCGGCGATTTCGGCGATCGCATTCCGATAGCCCTCGGCGCTGCTCTGCTGGCGGTAGAGTTCGGCAGACTGGCGTAGGTCGGCCAGGGCCCCAGAGCGATCGCCCAATCTGGCTTTGACAATGCCCCGGTTATAAAAGCTGTCGGCATCTTGTGGATTGAGCCGAGTTGCCTGGTTGAGGTCGTTGAGGGCGCTCCGGGCATCGCCGAGGCGCAAGCGCACAGCACCCCGTTGGCCATAGGCCTGGGCGTCGTTGGGGCGGAGGGCGATCGCCTGCGTCAGGTCTTGGTTGGCCCCGGACAGGTCGCTGCGGGCAATGCGGGCGTCGGCGCGGGCGATCAGCAGGCTGGCGTCGTTGGGCTGGCGCTCGATGGCGCGGCTATAGTCGGCGATCGCCTGCTGGGTGTCTCCCGTTTGCATTAGCACATCGGCTCTCGCTTTATAGGCAGGTGCGGCATCAGGCGACAGGGCGATCGCCTGGTTGAGGTCGCTGATTGCCCCCTCTAGGTTGCCGCCGGCCGCCCGCAAAACGCCCCGGTTCATATAGGCAGCGGTATAACTTGGATCAAGCTGAATAGCCTGGTTGAAATCAGCCAGGGCTGCCCGGCGATCGCCCAGCGTTCCGGCGACATAGCCCCGGTTGAAATAGGCCACGGCTGAGGTGTTGTCTTTGGCGATCGCCTCGCTAAAGTCAAACAGCGCTGCCTCCAGGTTGCCCTGGGCAAAGTAGGAGCTACCGCGATTGAGATAGGCATCGGCATAGCCAGCGCGCTGGCCAATTGCCTGGTCATAGTCGGCGATCGCGGCGGCATGATCGCCCTGCTGTGCCCGCACCACGCCCCGATTCAGGTATGCTTCGGGATAGTTTGCCTGGAGGGCGATCGCCTGATTAAAAGCGGCGATCGCCCCGCCCAAGTCGCCCATCGCCACCAGCGCCCGCCCCTGATTCAGATAGGTCTCGGCCCGGTTGGGCGTCAGTTGGGCGGCCTGATTAAAGTCGCTGAGGGCAGCACTTGCATTGCCCACGCTGTAATAGGCCACGCCCCGATTGAAATAGACATCGGCGTAGGTTGGGTTGAGTTGTAGGGCGGCGGTATAGTCGGCGATCGCGGGTTCAAACTGCCCCAACCCCGCATAGGCTGCGCCCCGCATGGCATAGATCGCCGCGCTACTGGGACTGAAACTCAGCGCTTGGGTCAAGTCTGCAATGCTGCCGCTATAGTCGCGATCATTCAGCTTTCTAACGCCGCTGTCGTAGGCCCGCTGCGCCGCCTGAGGAAGCGCAGTCTGCGCCAGCGCCCCAGTCAGCCCTGCACTGCTAATCCAGAGGGCCGACAGCCCAGCCATCACAGGCACACGCCAGTTGGCAAGCTGGCGAGCCGTATGGAGGATTCTCCGGTGCGATCGCGTCAGCCGCAGCACACGAAACGACAGATGCGTTAGATGACTTCGTTGCGCTGGATGCATCGCGGTTCTCCCCATGATTCAGTAATGAGCGTGTCAAGCAGACCAGTTCTCAGTCCTGGTGCTGCGTTTTGGTCGCTGTTTTGGTCGCTGTGTTGGTCGCTGTGTTGGTCGCTGTGTTGGTCGCTGTGTTGGTCGATTCTGTCGATCCTATGCACCCGTTCCCCATTTCCTTTCCAGGGTGCCCAGCTTTGCCCCAGATCTTAAAGTAACGGTGCGCTGCCGTATAGCCTATGCCCCACCAAAATTCCCAAAAGCTGGCAGAACCTGGCAAAGACTAGATTCGTCCTGGTTAGAGAATGTTTTAAGGGAATTCCTTTAAAGGAACGCTAAGGAACGCTGTGGATGTTGATTTCTAAGCTGATTTCTGAAGATGTATCGCCCTGAAAATCAGACCTTTCTGGGATTTTTTAACTGTCCACCCGGATCTGGTTTGGGAAAGGTTGCCGAAAATTCTCTAAAATTGAAACGCCCTAGGCCAATAGCCGGGTTTTTAAGCCAGCCCCCTAGATTCCGCGAACCCGCCAGTATGGATGGAGGACGAACAACACTGTGAATATCGCTGAGATTTTTTCTAAAGGCGGCTTTGTAATGTGGCCGCTGCTGCTGCTCTCAATCCTGTCGCTAACCGTCGTAATTGAGCGCGTCCTCTTTTGGTGGAAAATTTTGAGCCGCGAGCGCGAAACGGCTGGGCGAGTCCTGGAGGCGGCTCAGCGCGACTGGCGATCGGCGGGAGATCTGGCTAAAAGCGCCACCGATCAGCCGATCGGGCGATTTCTCAACGCTGGGCTGGAGCTAAAAAACCAGGAGCCGGATGTGGTGCAGTTGGCGATGGAAGCCAGTGCGCAGGAAGAACTCGCCGCCATGCACAAGGGCGACAAGATTCTGGAAGCCGTGATTGCGATCGCCCCGCTGCTGGGGCTGCTGGGCACGGTGGTGGGCTTGATTAATTCCCTCGGCTCGATTCGCCTGGGTGACTTGGGCACCACCGCCACCGAAAACGTAACGCTGGGAATTTCGGAAGCGCTGATTACCACAGCTACCGGACTGATTATTGCGATTTTGTCGCTGGCGTTTTATCGCGTGTTTCAAGGGCTGATTGCTCAGCAAGCTAAAATTTTCCAAAAGTCTGGCAACGAGCTAGAGCTGCTCTATCGCAAAACCTGGAGCGGGCAAGAGGTGGGACGCACGACCAGCCGTGCCAACTCCAGTGCGATCGCCGCCGATGCGCCGAGCACCACGACGGAAGCTGCCGAGCCGTCCTAGCCGTTCTACCAGGCTGCGTTCGTGATAAGCCCCCTTTCATCGCGTCGCTTCATCTCACCTGCTGATCAAGGCTGATGGAAAATGGCGTCTGGCCATCCCTGAAGTCTTTTGAATTTATCTTTCGTCGCAATTTTTAGTCAGTCCCTTAATGGGTGGGAACGCTGGTTATGAAAATCCTCAACCCTGGATCGCAGGAAGAAGATGTGCGGATCGAACTGATTCCGCTGATCGACGTAATTTTTTGCATCCTGACTTTCTTTATTTTGGCCGCAGTATCGCTGACGCGGCAGTTTGCCATTAACACCGACTTGCCCAGCGCCTCGACCGGCGTTGCCCAGATGCGGCAAACTAAAATTGTGACGATTGACCCGGTAGGGACGCTCTATTGGGATCAAGATCCGGTAGCCGAATCTCAGCTCGTTCAGCTTGTGGAAGCGTTTCAGCAAGAGTCGCCCGACGGCATCATTGTGCTCAACGCGCCGCCCTATGCCAGCTATGACAGCGTGGTCAGAGTGCTGGATTTGCTGCGGGCCGTTGGGGGCGATCGCGTCGCGTTGGCCGTGACCCCCAGTTCCCAAGACCCAAGTGAGCAGCTTGCACCGGGGCAGCCTGATTTTTCAGCGCCGGGTTCTGGCAATCCTGGCTTGGGCAATCCCGGTACAGGAAATCCTGGCTTGGGCAATCCCGGCACGCCGCTTGACCCGTTTGGTTTACCCACAGTACCGGGTGACCCGCTGGGTGCTCCTACTTCGCCCCTGCCAAGGAGCAGCAACCCGGGTGCGGGCAGCCTGCCACAGCCGGGAACCAATCCCACTGCGCCGAGCGGTCGGCCACTACCTGTGACACCGCCAGCCGGACAGCCCTAATTAGGGATGGGTTATGAGTGTTTGGTTATGTGTGCTTGGATTTATGTGTGCTTTGATGAAGGCGATCGCCCCTTGCCACTGCACCGTTTGATTTGTCCACTGCTGTCGCGCCAGCATCTGAATTTTATTCAGCTCCGCGTCCGAAAGTGATTCGCGGAGCTGATCAGCATAGCTGGGCTGAGCTTTGCCAGGGGAAAACCAGCGATCAATCAGCGCGGGGGAAATCAGCAGTTCCGTCTGCGTTTGTTCCAGCATGATCTCAACTGTGAATCCAGACTGGCGAAATATTGTCTCCAGATCGTTCACAGTCCAGGTCATGCTCCAGGCTGGCGAGTGAGTGTAAAGCCTTTCTTCAGCCTTTCGCCATCGATTCACCAGTTTGGTATCAATGCGGTCTTGGGGCATGAGCTGATGCAGGCGCTGGGTCTGTCGAGGCACTGTCTCCGCCAATAGCAAAACACCGTCTGGTTGCAGCAGCTTGATCCAGGCTTGCAGCCCTGCGTTAGGTGGTTCAGTCGCGTTCAGCCAGACATTCCGACCGATGAGTCGATCGAATCGCAAATTTGGATAGGTTGCGTGTAGCGTGTCTGGCAGTTGGGCGATCGCGCTTGGATGAGAATCAATCTGCAAAATGACCGGACGCGAGAGTTCCGGCAGCGCGGCTGCCTGTTCCTGAAGCGCGGCGGCATCTTGGGGCTGGTGGGCGCAGGCGTAGACTCCGCCTTCGGGCACGCGCCGCACGGCTTCCCAAGTCAGCAAACCGCTGCTCGGATTCAGGTCGAGGATAAGATGGTGGCGCTGGGGCGGGGCCAGGGCAAAGAGGCGATCGCGCACCTGGGCCAGCCGCTCCCCCGACTGGCTCAGCGTCCGTTGCAGCCACCGATCCACCCCCGCATCGGCCGGGCTGTAGGTCAATACCTCTGGCAGCGCCACCCCCACGCCATCCACCAGTGACGCCAGTTGCGCCTCGCGCTGTCGAGCGACATCCTGCTGGATACGTCCCTCATGCCCCCGATCCGACGGCTGATAAAACACCTGCCCCTGCAAGCTGCCCGGAAGGTACTGCTGTGCCACCCAGTGCTCTCGATAAGAGTGCGGATAGAGATAGCCTTTACCATGTCCAAAGCCGTCTTTGTCGCGGTTGGCATCGCGCAGGTGAGTGGGGACTTCGGCCTCACGCTCTTGCTCCACCACCGCCAGCGCATCAAAAAACGCCATGACGCTGTTGGACTTGGGACAGGTCGCCAGATACAGCGCTGCCTGCGCCAACGGATAGCGTCCTTCTGGCATTCCCACGCGGTCAAAGGTTTCGGCGCAAGCGTGGACGACTACCACCGCGTTTGGGTCGGCCATGCCCACATCTTCCCCTGCCAGAATCAGCATTCGGCGAAAGATAAAGCGCGGATCTTCGCCTGCGTAGACCATGCGCGCCAGCCAGTAGAGGGCGGCATCGGGGTCTGATCCGCGCAGACTTTTGATAAAGGCGCTGATGGTGTCGAAGTGGGCATCGCCTTCCTTATCGTATAAAACTGCTCGTTTTTGAATCGATTCTTCGGCGACTTCCAGGGTGACATGAATCGTTCCGTCTGCCTTCGCAGGTGTGGTTTCGACGGCGAGTTCTAGCGCGTTCAGCAGAGTGCGAGCATCTCCGTTCGCTATGTTGACTAAATGTGTGCGAGCATCTAAATCAATCTGAACTTGGAGCTTTCCATAGCCGCGATCGCCATCCTGCAATGCCTGATCGATTACCCGTTCCAAGTCCCGTTCCGTCAGCGATTTAAGCTGAAACACTCGCGAACGGCTGACCAGCGCCTTATTCACTTCAAAGTAAGGATTTTCAGTTGTTGCGCCGATCAGAATCACCGTGCCGTTTTCCACCCAGGGCAGCAGCGCATCTTGCTGAGACTTGTTGAACCGATGCACCTCATCCACAAACAGAATCGTGCGCTGTCCATACATACCACGGGTTTCCTGGGCAAGGGCGATCGCCTCTCGAATCTCCTTCACACCCGACAGCACCGCATTAATCGACAGAAACCGGGCGCGGGTGGTATTGGCAATCACCATTGCCAGGGTCGTTTTGCCCGTCCCCGGCGGGCCATAAAAAATCAGCGACGAAAGCTGATCGGCCTGAATGGCGCGGCGCAGCAGCCGCCCTTCGCCCAGGATGTGGTCTTGCCCGATGTATTCCGCCAGGGTGCGCGGCCGCATCCGAGCCGCCAGGGGTGCTTCGGCGGCGGTGAGTTGCTGTCGGTGCTGGTCAAACAGATCCATTTTCTACTGCGCCCAAGGCGATTAGCGCGGCTTTTTGCGGCTCCGTCAGCCCCATCACGCCAGTAATGTTCATGCCTTCGTAGGGGCGATCGCTCCTCAACACTTGCACACATTTGCCCGTTTTGGCATCCCACAGGCGCACGGTTTCATCGGCGCTGCTGCTAGCCAGCAGGCTTCCATCGGGGCTAAAGCGTGCTGACCAAACTTCGCCTGTATGTCCTTTCAGCGTGTTCAATAGCGTTCCAGTTTGCGTATCCCATAGCTTCAGAGTGCCATCTGTACTGCTGCTTACCAGCGTTCTGCAATCAGGACTAAAGCTGACCTCCCACGTCCAGCTATCATGTCCGGCTAATGTCATTTTCAATTCACCTGTTCGGGCACACCATACTTTCACTGTGCAGTCGGCGCTGCCACTCGCAATCAGCAATCCATCCAGGCTAAACTTGACCGATCGCACCCAAGCCGTGTGTCCTTCCAGGGCTTTCAGCAATTTGCCCGATGCCACATCCCACAGCTTGACCAGGCAATTGGCGCTGCCCGTTGCAATCTGGCGACCGTCGGGGCTAAAGGTGACTGCCCAAACCCATCCTTTCGTTTCTGTCAGTGTATGGAGCAAGCGACCGCTTTCCAAATCCCACAGCCGGATTGTGTTGTCGGCTCCAGCACTGGCACACCAATTCAACTGTGGCGCAACGCTAATCGACCAGATCGTGTCAGTATGTCCATGCAGCGTTTTCATCAGTTGTCCTGTTTGCGCGTTCCACAGCCGAATCGTATGGTCAGACCCGGCGCTAATCACCCGTTCCTGTCCGTCGGGGGCAGTGTAACAGCGAACTGTATGAATGGAATCGGTATGCCCCGTCAGCGTTTTTAGAAGGGTGCCCGTCGGGACGTGCCAGAGCCGAACCGCGTCGTCTGCAATGGTTCCACTTGCCAGGGTTTGCCCATCTTCGCTAAAGTCGAGCGATCGCACGCCGTTGGTATAGCCCTGGATGGTCTTGAGCAACTGCCCCGATGCCGCATCCCATAGCTTCATGGTGCAGTCGGCGCTGCCGCTGGCCAGCAGGCTTTGTGAGTCAAAGGGCAAATGCTCGACAGACGGGCTAAATCGCACCGACCAAACGCGATTGGTGTGCCCTGTCAACACCCGCATCAGTTGCCCCGTTTCCACATTCCACAGGCGCACCGTTTGGTCGGAACTGCCGCTGGCCAACAGGCGACCATCGGCGCTAAAGCTGGCCGACCAGATGATGCTGCTGTGCCCCGCCAGCGTCCGCAAAAGCTGACCCGTTGCCACGTCCCACAGCTTAATCGTGCAGTCTTCGCTGGTGCTGGCCAGCAGGCGGCCGTCTGGGCTAAACTGCACCGACCAGATGCGATCGCCATGCCCTTCCAGTGTTTGCAGCAGTTGTCCCGATGCCGCATCCCAGAGTTTGACAGTAGCATCGGCACTGCCGCTAGCCAGCAGTGGGGGGCCCGCAATCGGGCTAAAGCACACGCCCCACACCCAGTCGGTATGTCCATCCAGCACACGAAGCAATTGCGCCGTTTGCACGTCCCACAGGCGAATTGTGCCGTCTAGACTGGCGCTGGCTAGCAGGGACTGATCGGCGCTAAAGCGTACTGAGCAAACGCCGTTCGTGTGCCCGGTCAACGTCGTGGCGATCGCCCCAGAGTCCAAATCCCACAGCTTGATGGTGCTGTCGGCACTGGCGCTGGCTAGCCAGCATCCATCCGGGCTAAAGCTGACCGACAGAATCCGATTCGCGTGGCCGGTCAGCGCCAAGAGCGGTTGCGTGTCGCCCGTGCGCCAGATGTGAATCTCGCCCGTGCTTTCTCCCGTGGCAAGCAGCGTTCCATCAGGACTGAAAGCAACAGCAAAAATAGAAGTCAGCGTGTGGGTAAAAACAGGGTCAATAAACTGCGCTTGGGTGAAGTTAACTTTGTGCAGATTGCGCTTTTGCAAATGGGCGTGGCGCAGCGTCAAGCCAGAAAAATCATATCCCGTCAAATCCAGGTCATATTGACCCATGAGATTGAGTAAGTTACCTGCGCTGTAGCAGTTAGGATAGCAGCATCCTTGCCGGACTTGCTTCAGAATTTTGCAGAACTGATCTCGCAGTAAGTCGGGCTGGCTGAACGCTGTCTGGAGGTGATTGAGCACAGGTTGCAGAATGATGCGAACCTGGCTTTCGTGAATGTAGTCACGAATAGAGTTTTTCGCCAGCGCAAATCGAGCAAAGAAGTTCAATCGGCACGTAACTAGCTCCGTCGAAACCTGATGGATGAACTGAGACGTAACATATTCCATGACTACAGGCTGCTGTGTATAGCGTCCCTGATTTTTTTCGATGAGCGATCGCCAGCTCAGCGACTCCAGCGACTCCAGCAGGCTCGCCCGCGACACAGGCGGCACCAGGTCTGCCATTAGTTCATCCAGCGACACCCACTCACGGTTAATCGCCAGCCAGTACATAACTGTTTGCTCTAGGTAAGATAACCGTTCAAACTGTTGCTCTAGAAGCCGACGAATGCCGTTAAAAACCTTGACTTCCTCGCGCCAGAATGCTGAAATGCTGCCGTCAAACAGGCTTTGGATTGATGAGGAAATTAGCTTGATCGCTAGCGGGCTGCAATTATAAAACTCACAGATCTGGCGCTTCTCTTCATCTGAGCCAATGAGAGTGCGAGATTCCAGCAGCGCCAGCGCCATTTCTGCTGACCCCTTCAGCGGCAGCAGGCGCACTGGCCCGTCTAATGTCTCCAGCATACCTACCTCTGCTGGGGTTTCTCGCGTGGTCAGCAGTACACAACTCTGGTGCGATGTTTCGCCCAGCAGCCGAAATAGATCGCCATAGTTTTCATAATCTGGCTGGTAATATCCGGCGCGATCGCCCGCCTGCATGATCGTTTCCACATTGTCCAGAATTAGCAAACAGCGATGAGCGCGGAGCCAGTGCAGAAGCCTTTCTGGCTTTGCCTGGGTGTCTTGCTGCTGCGACAAAAAGGGCACCAGTTCCGACAGCAGCGAGTCCAGCGGTGGGGCATTGCGGAGCGATCGCCAGATAATCAGGTCAAACTCGTCTTGCAGGGTTTGGGTAATCTTCGCCGCCAGGGAGCTTTTGCCAATGCCGCCCATGCCTACCAGCGCAACCAGCCGACAGCGATCGCCCCGAATCCAGCCTGTCAGCGTGTCTAGCTCATCGGCGCGACCGTAGAAGGTGGACACGTCAATGATTTCGCCCCAGTCGGCTTTGGGTGGGTTCGGCGGGGAAAAGGAGGAGAGCAAGTCCTGGAGTGGCTGAGTGGGGGGCGTTTTCGCCTCTTGCGCGAAGCGGGTCAGGATAGCTCTGGCGTTAGTTTTGTTGAGCTTGCGGCCGTAAGTGTCGCTTAGCAGCTTCCAAAACTTGGGGCCAATGTCGCGCTGCAAGTAGTTGAGGGAATAGCCTGATGCTGCGGAAATTTCGTCGTAGGTCAAGTTTTCCCAGGCTCCCCGCAATAGCTCGATTTCTAGCTCTGTTAGGCAGCGGTGGTGGCTGGACAGCAAGGTGGCGTTGATGCTGGGGATGACCTGCTCAAGCTCCATGGAACTGATATTTCAGGAACGATACCCGGTGCTATTTTCTATCACAACTAATTGATTTTAGCGGGGATTGCCCTCCAGTGGGAGGCTTTTGGGCCACAGCAGGATGTCCTGCACCATACTTTTGGGTCTGGGAACTCCATACCTGAGTCCATACTTTTCTGTAAAGACAGGCTCAAAACTTACCCCTATCGTTAGAGACATCAGAGGCAACTTTCACAGGAACGGTTTCATAGAACCAGCTCTAAAAAGCTAATTCTACAGCTCCAAATCACTGGGAATATTCTTCTGATAATCGACCGTGACTCGCTGCAATTTTGACTCTGTAATCTTGAATCTTCAGGAGACTTTCTATCATGCAACTAATCTATCGTGGAGTGCCTTACAACCAGCTTGATACCGTGTTTTCTAATATGGCAAGTGCAAACAGCGCCGAGATAAAATTGGCTCGATATCGAGGAATTTCCTACGCTATCCCAGTGGCTCATGCGGTCGCATTAGCACCGCAACATTCCCAGCCTGTGGTTCTTCGATTTTTGGGAAATTCTTATATCCAGCAGTTTTCAACCGTTTTGTAATACCTGCATAGTTTCTGCATAGTTTCTGCATAATTTCGCATTGAGCTTTAATCAGCTCACGCCATTTATGAATGCCAAATTTCTGGCAATTGTTCAACTTCAAAAAGCTTGTGAACGTTTCTGCTTGATGGTTGGGAACGTTCATCAGCCGCCCGCTACGACTTCATACTCACCATCAATCCTAAATACTTAACCATAGAAACAATCATGATTACTCAGCCCAAATCAAATTCCTTTCGGGCGATCGCCCCCTCAGAGATTTCCTCCCACTTTCCCGCTCAGCAGCCCGCCCGCCCAGCAGCCAGCGCAGTCACGATTCGCCACGCCCAGATAGAAGACGTGAGCGAGCTACACCAGCTCCTGACCCTTCCTGAAATTGTGGCTCATACCAACGAACTGCCCTACGTGACGAGCGATGCCATGTATCAGCGGGTGATGCACCCAGCAGCGGGGCACTCCACCCTGGTTGCCATTAGCAATTTTTGCGTGGCGGGTACGCTGGGGCTGGATGTCAGCCCGCATCCGCGCCTGCGCCATGTGGGGCATCTGGGCGCGGTGGCCGTGCATCCCAACTTTCAAGGGCAGGGCATCGGCACGGCGCTGATGCAGGCGACCGTTGATCTGGCAGATCAAGTGCTAAACCTGCATCGGCTGGAGTTGCTGGTCTATACCGACAACGAAGCGGCGATCGCCCTCTACAAAAAGTTTGGTTTCGTGCCGGAGGGCGTGATGAAAGACTACGGCTTTCGAGCGGGCCGATATGCCGACGTGCTGATGATGGCCCGGCTGGCTTACTAAAACAGGTCGGCGGACGAGAGAAGTTTCGCCCGCCCGACCAAACCAAAATCTTGCAACATCTTGCACCGCACAAAATATCAGCGCTATCACTGCGCCAGCGCTCCAGCAGGCGCACAGAAGTTTATTGTCTTTTTTCGCTGCAAGGCAGTTGGCAAGGGCTATTTCAACAGCAATTCAAAACCCAAAAGGAGGATTTCATTGTGAAACTATACATGGTCAATCTCAAGTCTCAGACCACAATGCTGAACGCAATCAAGAATGCCAAAGAGAAGGAATCTACGAAAGGACTGCTGAGCGCAGCCTGGAATTTAGTGGTTCAGCTTTTTAGAGGCTCAGATGAATTAAAAGTACACCGTATTAAACCCAAGTTTGGCGATGAGTATTGGGAGGCTTACGACCCAGCAACTAGAAAGTGGTATTGCTTCACAACTGAGGATGGCTTGCACGCCTGGCTAGATCGGCATATTCGGCCATAACCACGAAAAGCGCAGGACTGCACGAATGGAAAATAGATAATTCGATGCAGCCTGCCGCCTCGCCTTTTTTACTTCATTTTTATTGCATTTGATCCGGATTATTAGGAGCAAACGGTATGTCAGTTATCAAAGCTGGAGCAGAGTTTCGCGTTGCACCAAACCTAAGCAGCAACCAGTTTTTACCTGTAATAGGAGCCGATAAGGATGGCAACTTCATAGTTGCCTGGGAAGATTATGTAAACAGCTCTGTTGTGTACGCTCGTCGATTTCAGAGGGATGGCACGCCGCTGGGCGATCGCCTTCTGCTGGCTCAAGAGGCGACGCTGCCTGCGATCGCCATCGGCCCTAACGGCGATATTGCAATTGCCAAAACCCTACAAAACGAAAGAACCTATAGCGCTGATATTTCGGTATCTCGCTTCAACGCATCGGGCGATCGCCGTCCGGCTTTCTTCGCGGTAGAGCGCCCCGGTGTGCAAAGTAGTGCGGCGATCGCCACCAGACCTGACGGCAGCTATGTCGTCGCCTGGGTCAGCCAGGGTCAAGACGGCAGCGGATCTGGGGTCTATGCCCGCCTGTTTAATGCTGATGGTTCGCCCTCTCGCAGCGAGTTTCTGGTAAACGTTACCACGCAAAGGAATCAGATTGACCCGGCGATCGCCGTAGACAGTTCCGGCAATTTTGTCATCACCTGGTCTAGCGTTGCTCAGGACGACAGCGGCTTTAACGTATACGCCCGTCGGTTCAATGCGGCTGGAACCGCCCTCAGTGCGGAGATTCCAGTCAACCAAACCACAGCCGGGTATCAAAATAGTGCGGCTGTGAGGATGGATGCAGCGGGTAACTTCGTTGTTGTGTGGAACTGTGAGACCAAAGGCATTGTGGCGCGGCGGTTCGATGCGACGGGTCGCCCCATCAGCGACGAAATCTCAATTAGCCAAACCTCGGAAACGAAATTGCCCAGCCTGGATATGGACGCAGCCGGAAACTTTGTGGTGACTTGGCTCGAAGGGGATAGCGAATCGACGGCTGAAGTTTACGCACGCCGCTTTAGCGCCGACGGCACGCCGCTGAGCGACAGTCTCTCAGTCAATGCCACGACTGAGGGGATTCAAAGCTTCCATGCTGTTGCTCTACAGCCGGACGGCGATTTCGTCGTCACCTGGCAAGGCGAAGCAACAGATGTGAACAAATACAACATCTATGCTCAGCGGTTTGAGGTAGCAGCGGAGGTGGCTTTTGGTCAACCGATTTACACAATTGGGGAAGATGGCGCTCCGGTGGGCGCAGAAATCACGATCACTCGCACAGGCAACTTGCAGGTTGCTTCTAGCGTGGTGCTGGAGGTGGCGGGCGGCACAGCAACCAATGGTCAAGATTACAGGCTGCCCAGTGCCGAATTTGTCAACTTTGTCCCTGGCGAATTTCGCAAAACGATCTCAATTCCGATTTTGCAAGATGGGCTGCTAGAGGTTGATGAAACGCTGGAACTGCGGCTGGTGGAAGTGGCAGGCGGTCGCAGCCTCCTGCACAGCAACACGCAAACAACGGTGACGATTCTCGATGACGATCGCCCAATGGGCGGCGGGCCGGGCAATCTCCCAGGCGGCAACCCACCGAGCGGCGGTGGCAACCACCCCAACCCCCAGCCGGGATTACCGTCGGTCGATGAGCCGTCTCTGCCACCGGTGCCAGGGCTGCGAACCCTGCGCGGCAGCAACCGCAAAGATACGCTCACTGGAACAAATGCAGGCGAGATGCTGGTGGGGCTGCGAGGCAATGACCGCATCAATGCACGCGGCGGGCACGACATTTTGATTGGCGTAAACCCAGATCACCGCACGCCGGGGCGAAAGGAAATTGATCAGCTCACGGGCGGCGCAGGACGCGATCTGTTCGTGCTGGGCGATCGCCAGCGGGTCTATTACAACGACGGCAATCGCAGCCGCGCCGGACTCCAGGACCACGCGCTGATCAAAGACTTTAACCGCAAGCAAGACGCAATTCAGCTTCATGGCGCGTTGGACTATCGCTTGGGTGCATCGCCTGTTGGCAAAGGCACAGCGATCTTTCTGGAAACAGGCAGAACCGATGAGCTAATCGCCGTCGTGCAGGGCGGTGGAAAGCTCAACCTCAACAGCAGCGCGTTTCAGTTCGTGTAATTGGATTTGCGAAGGGCGATCGCCCCCACGACAAGCTTGGTTTCTCGACCAAGGGCATATTGCAAAATCCATCTTTTTGGGTCAAAGCAAAATGCCGACTCTCAAACAATGGTTCACCAATCTCATCAATTTATAGATTGGCGACACCATTCAATTTCACACTACTCACAACAAACTCAGGAACACTCTAATGTCTACGAACACTCAAAGTGTAGTTTTCGATCCAATTTTTGACTGGGGCGCTCTCGTTTTTGGCGGTGCGCCTGACAATCAAACGATTGGTTATACTTTCAGAAATCCTCTTTCTGACAGAAAGCCGTCGGATTTTCATCGATTTTCATTCAGCAAAACAGGCACTTTTGAGATGTCTCTCTTCGGGCTAACCAAAGATGCTAAATTTGAGCTGATTCAAGATGCCAATCGCAATGGTCGGCTTGACCCAGGTGAGGTGATTCATGGTAGTTCTCGTGCCACCACTTTGCCAGAATCGATGCGAATCGAGGGCTTGGGAGCCGGAACCTACTTTCTGCGCGTCTATAGCGTTAATAACGCCTCAATGTATTACAACCTAGAACTGAAGGGAATTTCGGGCATTCCTGGAGAACCGTCCGGTGTGGATTCCAACAGCCCCCAAACGGCAATCAACATTCTGGGGCAGTTGAACGGTGTGCGTGAGTTTAAAGGCAACGTCAACGCCGACAACGATCGCAACGATTACTATCGCTTTACGCTGAATCAAGCGGTTGCCTTCCGCAGCTTTTTAACGCCTCAGCAAGGAGACACGGTTCAATACCTCTATCACGACGTAAATCGAAATCGCGTGATGGAGCCAGATGAACTAATCACCTTTGCCAAGAATGGTGCGAACACCAGTCTGATCATGAAAGAAACCCTAGCTGCCGGAGACTATTACCTCCAAGTCAACAAACAGCAAACGGGCAGCACAGACTACAACCTCCAGCTCAATGCCACGCCCATCCAAAGCGCCAAGGTGACGGTGAATCTCCAGGAAATTATGGCACTTGAGCAGTTTGACGACCGAACACGCTTTACCAACTGGCACCGCGCCGACTTCAAAGGTTATGTAAGAATTGACGGGAAGGATCACAAGTTTGGTACGTTTCAAGATCAAGATGTGGTTAGGGGCTTAACATTCAGCCAGGTCGTTGATCCAAATAAGCGATTTGTCAATATCAAGATTGATCTGGACGACAAAGATGTTTGGGGAAAAACCTATGCAGACATCAGCCCTCACAAAGAACAGCTTTCTTTGCACTTCCAATATGACACGGTAAAACAGATCATTACTAGCAAGGAATTCAGTGGAGTTTATAGTGAGGGATCGTCCATCACAATGAAGGGAGACGGAACACCTCTGAGTCGGTTTGATGTTGATGTTAAGGCTGCTCAAGTGACGTTTAACGTCAACTACACCCCGATTTTCTAACATGGACACAGGTTGAACTGTGTTTCTATTTCGGATTGGCGACAGCGGAACTTAGCAACCATCAGTTCTGTTAAGTTCCGCTTTTTTAGAGATCCAAGTCCAGAGCGAATATCGTCGGTTCGATCCCCCTTAGCCCCCGCACTGACGCGCCGCTGTGCCAGAAGAAAGGGGAGAACCGGAGCAGATCGGAAGTAAAGATTGGTTGGGCATCAGCATCAATCTCTAAAAAGCTCAAAGTATTCAAAGCTCAAAGTATTCTGTTTCTTTTTACCCTGACTCAAAGGTAGGTTAACAATCATGACGGCTATTTTGCATCTTAATGAACGGGCGATCGCCCCTGATGAAATTATTCCACTCCTCTCGAAATATCATATTTTGCCGCATCTGATGCGCGAGCTGATCATCGATCAGGCGATCGCCGATATTGAGCTTTTGGATAGCGAAGTGGATGACTTAATGAATCAGGTTAAACAGGAGGGCGATCGCGCCTTGGAAGCGTTAAGCGAACAAAGCATAGAACAAATCAAAGAAGCTGCCATTCGCTGGCTAAAAATCCAAACGTTCAAGCAAAGACAATGGCAGCACAAGCTAGAAGGATACTTCTTGGAACGCAAAAGTCAGCTTGATCAGGTGATTTATTCCATGCTTCGCACGCAGGATCGGGGCGTAGCGGATGAGCTATACTTCCGCATTTTGGAAGGGGAGCAGTCGTTTGCAGAGCTGGCAAAGCGCTATTCCGAAGGCCCGGAAGCCCTCACGGGCGGCATCATTGGCCCAGTGGAACTTGGCACCTACCCGCCCAACTTTGCCAGGCTGCTGGCCACCAGCCAACCGGGACAACTGCTGTCGCCCATCCGCCTGGAAGGCCGCAGCGCCATCATCCGCATTGAGGAAAAAATCTCAGCCCAGTTGGACGAAGAAACGAGCCAGCGTTTGCTCAATGAGCAGTTTGAACGCTGGATTCAGCAGCAGATCGAGGGATAAGGGAAATCTTATCTACTAGCCAGCAACGCTACAAATACTCGTGGCTGAGCAACGGCAGCGGCACTAGTGTCCCTGTTGCGTCACCCGCCTGCACGCTGTTCAGCCCTGCTTCGATCGCCTTCGTGCGAACGTAGGCCAGTCCCAGCGCTCCTGACTCGGTTTCCACCAGGCTGGTAAGCTGCCCTACCTTATCCTCGCCCCACAACAGCACACGATCTGACGGCACAGACGCATCGAACCGCACGCCCCAGAGTTGCTGTTTCACGCCGCGATAGGTGTGCAGGCGGGCGATCGTTTCTTGCCCGATATAGCAGCCCTTGCTAAGGGAAATCGTGTGCCAGAGTCCGGCTTCGAGCGGGTTATAGTCTTCAGTTAGTTCGCAATCGGGCATCGGTCGTCCCTGCTCGATTCGCAGCCGCTCCCAGGCAGCTTCGGTCAGCGGCATTGCACCCGCTGACTGTACGGCTGCCCGCAGGTCTGCTGCCGCCGCTGCCGAGGCGATCAGCGTGTAGCCCGGTAGCGCCAACCCGCTGCCCACCGCAATCCGCACGTCTGCGCCTGCGACTGGGTAAACCGCGTGGCTACCGTAGGGCTGTCCGATGCGATCGCCCGCTCCCAGGGTTTCAATCAGGCGATCGCTCTCTGGGCCAATTAGCACCAGCGCCATAGTGTCGCCCGTCGCATCTGTCAATTTCACCTTGTCGGCAAAAAAGATAAAGCGATCTAGCCAGCCCATCAAATATTCCCGACGGCCGGGCGATACCAGCAGCAGCACCGAGTCTTCCAAGACATAAGCCGTTGCCAAATCGATCGTGCGCCCAGTCGAGTTGACAAACACCGTGTCGCAGCCTTCTCCGGGCTGGCGCGTCTGAAAATAGTTCGTGGTTTGGTTGTGCAAAAACCGGAGGCGATCGCCATCCGACACGACAATTCGCCCCCAGGACGAGGCATCATAAACCACTACCCCAGCGCGGGCAGCCGTTACCTGGCGACTCACAGCATCAAAGACTGAATTCATAAATCTAGATTGAGGCGCGGGATCAAACAAGCGGAATGAAACAAATAAAAATGAAACGAATAAAACAAATTAGAGGTGTGGTTGGGAAGCGCGGCGATCGCCCCCAAAAGTGAGGACTCCCTTCCCTTACAATAAATGGCATTGCTTCAAAATGCGATCGCCCATGACTCATTCCACCGACATTGCTGCTCTGGCCCGCTGGATGGCTGCCGACTTTAGCAACCAGGCACAAGCGTTTGAAAATCCGCCCTTTTTTGCCCACATCCGGGTCTGTATGCGACCGCTGCCTAACGAGTTATTGTCGGGCATCAGCTTATTTGTGGAGCAGGCCTACGACTATGCGCTAAATGACCCCTATCGGCTGCGCGTGCTCAAGCTGATCAATGCGGGCGATCACATTGAGATCGAAAATTACACCGTTAAAGATGAAGCAGACCTGTATGGCGCATCCCGCGACCTCGCGCAACTCAGCAAGCTGACAAGCGATCGCCTCGAAAAACTACCCGGCTGCAACATGATCGTGGAATGGACAGGACACAGCTTTCGCGGCCAGGTGGAACCCGGCAAAGCCTGCATGGTCACCCGCCGAGGCAAAGAAACCTACCTCGATAGCGAGTTTGAAATCGACGACCAGATCTTTATCAGCCTCGACCGTGGGCGCGATCCTGAAACCGACGAGCATCTCTGGGGTTCCGTCGCTGGCCCGTTTCACTTTGTCCGGTGGGCCAGCTTTGCCGATGAGGTGACTCTCTAACGTCACTCATCTATGAAAGCAACACCAGGAAAGCAATACCAGGAAAGCAACACCAGGAAAGGAACACCAGAGCAACACTAGAACGAATGCTTAACAGAAAGCCCCCCTTTGCAAGCTTGACGCTGCTGAGGGGGGCTTTCTGTGGAGGGGGGCCGTTTCCCGGTTTCCTGAAGCTTCTTGCGGCGTTGCTGAATGACGCTATGATTTCGCCGGATTTGGGGCAGAGTCCCAAGGTCTTCAGAAACCGTTTCATAGACTGATTCAGCAACGCCCTTCTTGCCACAGGTGAATTGACTAAACTGGGCTGGGACTGACTCGCTGAGGCTTACTTTCTGGGACTTACTTAGTAGACTCCACGCGCTCAGACAGCGGGTCGCCCTCATAGGGCTGTACGCCCGTTTTCGGGTATTCGTCTCGGTCAGGGCTAAAAATTTCGGATGCTCCCTCAGTCAGAAATTGGAGAGCCTGTCCAATGACCTTGAAAAGATTCATAACGCTGACCTCAGCAATCTGTTTGTAGAGCAAATGGACGGAGGAGCGAGCGGGTCGGGATAGAGCGGAGAACGGTAGGAAATATAAACTATCCTTAACTTGCTCCACCTCAATCATAGGAAATCCGGGTGTTTTTTTGTTGCTTTCGCTACCATTCTTTACAGATAACCACCCATACGCAGGAATCAGGCTGAGTTGCGGGAGGACAGCGCCAGCAACCCCCGCTTGCCCGCTTCATACTCTCAGTCCTTACGCAGTTGAAACGAGTTTTATAGATTCTGGATAATTTTTCGCGGGCGCAACTCGCGAAAAATTATCCGCGTAAGTCTTAACTCTGTTACAAGACTTGATCGAAAGATCGCCTTGCGCTTAGGCTATCCATTACGATTAAATCCTGCGGACTCTTCAGCTTGCCGCTCCATCTCCATTAACTATGCACAATTTCCTGCCGATCGCGTACTTCCGAAACCAGTTCGTTCCGTTTGCTGAGGCCAACGTTTCGATTGCGACCCACGCGCTCCACTATGGAACGGGTGCATTCGGCGGGATGCGCGGCCTTCCCGATCCGCAGAATCCCCGGCACATTCTGCTGTTTCGGCTCGATCGCCACTGTCAGCGCCTGAGTCAGAGCGCCCGCTTTATGCACTATGACCTGCCACCCGACAAGATCCAGCAGGTGCTCATCGATTTTGTGAAAAAGAACAGCCCCGCCACGTCTTTCTATATCCGCCCGTTTGTGTACACGTCTGACCTCGGCATCTCGCCCCGGCTACACAGCGTCGAAAAGGATTTCTTTGTCTATGGGCTGGAGTTAGGCGACTATCTTTCGCCGGAGGGCGTGAGCTGCCGAATTAGCTCCTGGCATCGGCAGGAAGACCGCAGCCTGCCCCTGCGTGGCAAAATCAGCGGAGCCTACATCACCTCTTCGCTGGCCAAGACAGAGGCGGTAGAGTCGGGCTTTGATGAGGCAATTTTGCTCAATTCTCAGGGCAAAGTCAGCGAAGCGTCGGGCATGAATATCTTCATTGTCCGCAACGGCAGGCTGATTACGCCAGGGTTTGACCAGGATGTGCTGGAAGGCATCACCCGCGACAGTGTGATCACCGTTGCTCGGTCGCTGGGCATTGAGGTGGTGGAGCGGCCAGTGGACAAGTCGGAACTGTTTATCGCCGACGAAGCTTTTCTCAGCGGCACGGCTGCTCGCGTCACGCCGATTCGCCGCGTGGAGAATTACGAATTTTCAACGCATCGTCCCATCACTGATAAGCTGCGGGACAAGCTGACGGCAATCACCGAAAATCGCGATCCTGAGTTTCGCGACTGGGTGTTTTCAATTCCGCTGGATTAGGCAAAATCTCTAGCTCACGATTTCCTCGTCCTGCCCTTCGAGGCTGGCGATCGCCTCCTGGCACTGGGTACACAGCCCGTAAAACTCCAGCATGTGGTAGTAGATTTTGAAGCGGTAGGACTGGTTGAGCTGGGCCTCTAGTTCATGCACCGGGCACTGGTCGATGGGGATGGAACTGCCGCAGCGCAGACAGGTGAGGTGATGGCGATCTTCTTGGGTGGAGCTATAGAGCGCTTCACCCGTGCTGAGCTGGCGACTCTGCACCACGCCTTCCAGCTTTAGCGCCTCCAGTGAGCGATAAACGGTGGCCAGCCCAATGTTGTGCCCGTCTTTGCGAAGCTCCAGAAATAGCTCCTGCGCCGAAACCGCCCGGTTCAAGGTTTTGAGCAGGGTGAGAATCCGCTCTTGGTTGCGGGTGCGGCGCGTTCTCATGGTGGGTTCAAGTGGATGGGGCAGTGAGGCAGGATCTTAGACGCTCTGGGCCAACGAGAGACATCTCGCAGACCGCTTCAGTTTCATCATAATCGCGATCGCCCGTACCCTTCTGGAGAAACCGTCTGGAGAAACCGTCTGGAGAAACCGTCTGGAGAAACCTGTATGGGCGATCGCTCTAAGGTCGGCTCCAGCCGCTATAGAATGGGATGCGGGTTCGTCCCAATTTCCCACCCAATTTTGCATTCTCAAATTTTGCATCCTCAACGGTCGAGTTGCGCGATCGCCCCATCCCCATGAGTCAGACTTATCAAGCCAAGGTCTTTGTTACGCTGCGTCCCTCTGTGCTCGATCCGGCTGGAACCGCTGTGCAGTCGGGGCTTCAGCACCTCGGCTATGACAACATCGGCCCCGTCCGCATCGGCAAATACGTCGAACTCACCCTCACCGCCGCCGACGAAAGCGACGCCCGCAGCCAGCTCGATCGCATGTGCGACCAGCTCTTGGCAAATCCGGTGATTGAGAACTATCGGTTTGAACTTACGCCTGGCGGGTGAGGGAGTGATGGAGTGACGGGGTAATGGAGAAGCATCTCATTCCAGCACCACAACACCCGCTCTCTCCCTCTCCCTCTCTCCTCCTCTCCCTCTCTCCTTCCCCAACCCCCCAACCCTCCCCATGAAAACTGGCGTACTCGTCTTCCCTGGTTCCAACTGCGATCGCGATGTGGCGATGGTGACTCGCGACCTGCTGGGTCTGCCGACGCGGATGGTGTGGCACGAAGAGAGCGATCTGTCGGGGCTGGACTTGGTGATTGTGCCGGGTGGATTTAGCTATGGCGATTACTTGCGGTGTGGGGCGATCGCCCGCTTTTCTCCCGCTATGCGCGCCGTGGTGGTGCACGCCGAGCGGGGCGGGCTGGTGCTGGGTATTTGCAATGGTTTTCAGGTGTTGACGGAGGCGGGGCTGCTGCCGGGGGCGCTGGTGCGCAATCGAGGTTTGCACTTTATCTGCGATCGCCTGTCGCTGCGAGTAGAGCGCAATAACCTACCCTGGACGCAGCGCTACTCGCAAAATCAGGTGATCACGCTGCCGATCGCCCACGGTGAAGGCTGCTACTATGCCGATGCCGACACGCTGGCAGCGCTGGAAGAGCATCAGCAGGTGCTGTTCCGCTATTGTGCTGCCGACGGAAGGCTGACAGACGAAAGCAACCCCAACGGCTCCCTGGGCCATAT
>RFIF01000056.1 GCA_003695655.1 Cyanobacteria bacterium J069 | reverse complement strand
GTCCAAACCCTCTGATTTACAGCAATACAATTCCTGATTTACAGCAATACAATTCTATGACAGGTCAGCAGCGCAAGTTAGCGAATTGGTTTCAGAGGGCAGCATGGGCTACGTCCATACTAGGCCTATACGCCTGTCAGAATCTAGGGCTGAATATCTCGCCGCCCGCTCCCCTTGCACTCCCCTCGACTAAGCTTGTGGAAAAAGCTGTAGACGCTGATCAGGTTTCCCCGCAGTCCCTTGTGCATCGATGGATCGTTAGCCCTGACGAGGCTCGCTGGCTGGTGCAGCAGGGCGCAACGCTGCTGGATGCCCGCGCCGACCATCTGAAACTCCGGGGTACGCTGCAAGGCGCGATCGCCGTCACCTGGCAGCAATTTTCCCAGACCAAGCCTGCTAGCCACGGGCTACTGCTGAGCGACAATGCGCGATTAACTCAGCGGCTCCGGCAGGCGGGTGTGTGGCAAAACCGCCCGGTCGTGGTGGTGGCTGACCCGGTGCGGGGCTGGGGCGAAGACGGACGGATCGTGTGGATGCTCCGCAGTTTGGGGCACACGCAGGCCGTCATGGTCGATGGTGGATATGAGGCGATCGCCGCAGCCGGAATTCCCGTCGGGCGAACGATCCGCCGCGCTGCGCCGACCCCTGGCGACTTCACCATTCGCCGCGTCTCCGATTGGGAGATCCAGCGCGAAGAATTGCGACGCTTGCTGGCCGACGCTTCTAGAGCCGCTGCTCCTAAAGACTTTTCAGAGTCGCCCAGCGTGGTCATCATCGACGTGCGTGAAGACCGAGAATTTTTCGGCGCAACGCCTTACGGAGAAGCGCGATCGGGGCATATTCCGGGGGCAATCCACTTGCACTATCGAGACTTGCTCGACGATCGCGGTGCTGTCTTGCCGCGTGCCGAAATCTTGAACATCCTCCGCGCAAAGGGCATCCCTGCCAATGCTCAGATTCTGACCTATTGCACCGCCGGCGTGCGGGCGGGCTGGTTTACCGCGGTCCTCGCCAATGCTGGATTTCGGGTCAAAAACTATGCTGGGTCGATGTTGGAGTGGTCGAGCTTTCCCGCCAATGCCTATCCATTGACCCAGGGCGATCGCCCTTAATCCCAAACGAGCAGACAGACGCGAGCGGTCGGCTAGCTGCCGAGCTGCGGCTAGGGGCGAATGGGCGCGTTGATCGGTTCCGTCGTCATGGTTGCCACGGGCGCAGATAGCGGGGCAGACAGCGCGACGGGCTGGGTGGTGGCGGGGGCAAGCTGTTTAGCGGCTTGCTGCACCAGGGTTTGCAGAAAGTCTGTACGCTGGTTGTTTTGAAAGACGGCTTTGATGGACTGAATCAGGCGATCGCGCTTCAGGGCAAACTCCCCTGCCGGAGCCGCCGTCGGGCTTTGCTCCTCAAAATAAGTGACCAGGCTGAGGCCGGCGACGCGGGTCAGGTAGGCGGCGCTCACCCCTTGTAGGGCACCGCCCACGGCGAACGTCGCCAGATGGCTTTTCAGCAGCGGGGCGATCGCCTGGGTAGACACTTCCACCAGTCCCAGTTTCACCATCGTTTCGGCCATGGTGGTGGCGATCGCTTTTGCCTGCTCCATCGAAAACGCCTGCTGATAGACCTTGCCTAAGTCCATCACCATCTGCACGTTGATCGCCCCGGTCGCCAGCAGATCGAGGCTGGGCATGGGCGTGGCGAAGGCGGCCGCGCCTGCAATCCACTGCGCCTGCTCGATCAGCGGCATAGCGCGATCGCGGCGCAATTGATTCAGCGAGGCCAAAATGTTGGCTTTGAGTGCAGCGGCGCGGCGCAGCGTGGTATTCAGCACCAACTGCGGCCCAGCAACGGAGATGATGCCCGTTAAGCGCTCGGTCAGTGGGGCCAGGTCGGGCGCGGGCTGCTCCAGCGTTTCCTGAATCGTGCCGTCGGGCTGATGCTGGCGCACCTTTAGCGGCGCAGGTGCAGCCGCAATAGCCACCACTTCTTGCACGGGCACCTGACCCAGCAGCCGCTCGCGAATTTGCTGGAGAATCAGCGGGCGATCGCCCGGCAGATATTGATCCTGCTTGTTAAACGCCAGCACGATGCGCTGATGCTGGCGCGACAATTCCTTTAGCACTTGAAATTCTGAATCCGTGATGTCACCCGATGCCACAAACACGACTAGATCAGCGGCAGCGGCGATCGCAATTTCCGATGTTGCATCCAGCGCATCGAACAGAGCGGGTGTGTCGGTCAGCGTCACGGTTTGGGGCACACTGGGCAGCCAGTCGGCGGTGAGGCGCTGGGCAAGCGTGGTTTTGCCGACGGACTTGCCACCGATGATAGCGACATTGAGCTGGTCGCGGTCTAACTCAGTACGCAGGGCAGCCAGGCGATCGCGCCAGCGTCGTGGAGCAACATCGCGCAAACCAGATTGCAGCGACAGGGTGACAGCGCCATCCGCCGATTTTGCCGGCATCGCCAATTCTTGCTCAAGCTGGTCGAGCAGCGGTTCTAGTGCATTCAGCGCCTGCTCAACGGCCGTTCGGTCAAGCGGGGCTGCGTCGGTGTCCAGTTTTGGAGCGGGTTGCTGTTGCTTTAACCACCACAAACCACCGCCCAAGGCGATCGCCCCCCAGACAATCGGTTCGCCCCAGTGTGCTCCGGTAGGATGCCCCAGTTGCAGCAGCCAGGCGCTCGCCGTCAACCCCACACTCCCCACCACCAACGGCCGCCGAATCTTAGGAACCATGCTTATTTCACCCGCCTTCGCATCACAATTTCTATTCTACCGGGCTACTTCTCCGCGCTAAAGTGTGGAGTTCTCTACACAATCAGCCCGTTTTCTCTCGTTTTCTGCGAATTGCTATCGGGAAGTTCACAAAAGACGGTCAAAAATAAAAAGAGAGACCAGACTTAATCTGACCTCTCTTGAATTAGAAACCCCATATAGGGATGCATTTGGTGGCGGGAAGTGGATTTGAACCACTGACCTTCGGGTTATGAGCCCGACGAGCTACCAGACTGCTCTATCCCGCGTCGTCTTTCTAACTATAGCGAAAGATGGGCAGATGTGGCCAGGTTTTTTAGAAAACTTGCAATCTGGGCAGACACAAGGCTTTTATTAAACAGGGCTTTGCCGAATTAGATTTAATTAGATTTACAGCGTCGGTTTGCGAAATCGGTTCGCGTGACGAGTGCGCCTACCGCTGGCGAGATGCTCGCCAAATTGTCCTGTTGGTGGTGATCTTATGAGAACTGTTGGCCGGAGCCTCGCTGGGGCTAGTGTTGGCGGTGCTAGTGCTGGGCATTGCGGTAGCGTTTGTGGGCAAGGTAGAAATCGGGCTGACGGTGGGGCTGAGTTTGATTGCGATCGCCGCTCTGGCTGCCACCGTCGGCACGCTATTGCCCTACCTGTTTCACAAAATGGGTTTCGATCCGGCGTTTATGGCGTCGCCGTTTATTACCACCGTGGCCGATATTCTGGGTATTTTGATCTACCTCAACATCGCCAAGACGCTGCTCAACATCTAGCGCCCGTTTAATCCGAGTTTGGGGCTGGACGGTGCGCCCTGAGCCGATGGCTGGCCAAAGCGTGCGGCTTGCCAAACGGAGCCGCCGGATCATAGTATGATTACTATCCAACAGCTTTTGTCTATTGAGTTTAATCTATGAAATTGGTGGCTAAATTGGCTGTGAGGTAACTGTGAGGTAACTGTGAGGGCGATCGCCCCCAGCTTGCTTTAAGGTTTTAAGGCTGGGCTATCCATCAAGCGCTACCAGGGGGAACAGGAGACTGTGCTAGAAGCCTTTGTATTTGCCACGATTTTGTGCGGGTTCTTCGGCATTGTTTACAAGCAGAACCTAGTCATGAAAATCATCTCGATGGACGTGATGAGCACGGGCGTCGTCGCTTACTACGTGTTGATCGCGTCGCGAGACGGATTGAAAACGCCAATCTTGAGCGAGGGGTTAGATGGCGCTAGCGTTGCCTATGCTGACCCGGTGCCGCAGGCGGTGATTCTGACGGCGATCGTGATTGGGTTTTCAATTCAAGCACTGATGCTGGTCGGCGTGATGAAACTGGCCCGCGAAAACCCCACCCTGGAAACTCGCGAGATTGAGAAGGGCAACACGCCATGAATAGCCTGACGAGTCTCGATCTGCCGATGGCAAGTTTACCGATGGCAAGTTTACCGATGGCAAGTTTACCGATGGCAAGTTTGCCAATGAACAGCCTGACGATCGCCTGGGTGGCGCTGCCGCTGTTTGCCGGGTTTGTGATTTACCTGATGCCCCGCATCGATCGGGGGCTGGCGCTGGGCGTGGCGCTGGCCTCAGCGGCCTATTCCATGCTGCTGTTTTTCCAGCCCGCGCCGCTCACCTTTGGGCTGTTGGATCGGTTTGGGGTGACGCTGCTGCTCGACCCACTCAGCGGCTTTTTCATTTTTACGAATGCGCTGGTGACGGCAGCAGTGATTCTCTACTGCTGGGAAACGGGCAAGTCGGCGTTTTTCTACGCGCAGATGACGATTCTGCATGGCAGCGTCAATGCGGCGTTTGCCTGTGCCGATTTCATCAGCCTTTATGTAGCGCTGGAGGTGATTAGCATTGCGGCGTTTTTGCTGATTGCCTATCCCCGCAGCGATCGCTCGATTTGGGTGGGTCTGCGCTATCTCTTTGTCAGCAATACGGCAATGCTGTTTTACCTGATGGGGGCAGTGCTGGTCTATCAAACCAATCACTCCTTTGCCTACAGTGGCTTGAGTCGTGCGCCATTAGAGGCGATCGCCCTGATTTTTCTGGGGTTGCTGGTCAAGGGTGGCGTGTTTGTGGCGGGGCTGTGGCTGCCGCTGACCCATTCAGAATCGGAGTCGCCCGTGTCGGCGCTATTGTCGGGCGTGGTGGTAAAGGCGGGCATCTATCCGCTGATGCGCTGTGCCCTGCTGCTGCCAGAAATTGACCCGATGGTGCGGGTGTTTGGCGTGGGGACGGCCCTGCTGGGCGTGGCCTATGCGGTGTTTGAAAAAGACACCAAGCGGCTGCTGGCATTTAGCACCGTCTCGCAGTTGGGCTTCGTGCTGGCGGCTCCGGAGGTGGGCGGCTTCTATGCACTGACACACGGACTGGTGAAGTCGTCTTTGTTTTTGACAGTGGGTAACCTGCCCAGCCGCAGCTTCAAGGAACTGCAACAGATGCCGATTCGCAGGTCGCTGTGGATTGCCCTGGCGATCGCCAGTTTTTCTATCTCCGGGTTTCCGCTGCTGTCAGGCTTTGGGGCCAAGGTGCTGACGATGAAAAGCCTGCTGCCCTGGCAGGTCGTCGGCATGAACTTGGCGGCGCTAGGAACGGCGATCGCCTTTGCCAAGTTTATCTTTCTGCCCCATTGCCAGTTTCCACCAGAATCACAAAGCCGGTCGCTCAAGCCCGGATTTTGGGCAGCGATGCTGGTGCTGCTAGGCGGCCTGGTGCTAGCCAACGCGGTGTACTACGAAGCTTATACGGTCGAAAATGTTGTAAAGCCGTTGCTAATTATTGGTATTGCCTGGATTGCTCACAAGCTCATATTCCAGCAAGCCAATGTTAAACTTCCCCGCGCCGCTGAAAAGTTTGAACACTTAATTGGTGGCATGAGCTTAATGTTAATCCTTGTATTTTGGATGGTCTTTGCATGGGTGGCAAACTAGCTCGGCATCTTGCCTTACGGCTGACAATTTGGTTTTTGCTCACCGCAAACTTGAGCCTGGCAAACATCGCGATTGGCGTTACGGTGGCGCTGCTGCTGCCGCAGGGCGACAGTCGCCGAAACGATCGCTTAAGCGAGTGGTTGCGGGTTCTGGCAAAGGTCTTTGCCTCAATTCCCCAGGCCTATGCTGAAGCCATCGAGATGATTCTGCGTCCTCACACGCGGGAGGAAATTGTCTTACAGCAGGTGCAGCCCCGGCGATCGCCCCATCTCCTGTTTCTAGACATTTTTCTGATTACCTTCACCCCTAAAACCATTGTGTTGAAATATCACGAAGCGGGCTGGTTTGAAGTGCATCGCGTGACGCGAGGGAGCCGGTCATGAAACTCATTCTCCTGATCATGCTAGTGGCGCTGCTGATCCCGCTGTATGAGGCATGGCAAGACGATAATATCTGGCAAAAAATGTTAGCCTTTGCCAGCATTGCCACCAAGACCTCAGTCATGATTTTGATTGTGTCGATTTTGCAAGATGACTGGATGATTGGCGTAGTAGGTGTGCTAATTCTCAGTGTGGGAAATGCAGGTTTGATGCTGCTGGCTCACGTCATCAAACGGCTGAATGATTTGTCACAAACCCTCTAGAAAATCTCCAGAAAACCTGTCTACAGCGTTTTTGAAGCTAGTGCTATGTCACAGCTAGAACTTAGGTTGTTAGTCAGCGCTTTAGCGCTGAAGCGCTGACTACGAGCCGAGGCATCACTCTAAAACTAAACCGTGACACTGCACTAGTGAGGTCTGTGGATGGTCAAGAAGCGTTTGCCTCGTCAGGACTGTGCGTGCCTCACCCCGCAAGAAAATGCTGTATAAACCTGTCTAAACATCTACCTAAAATCGCCCTGCCACTGATTGGAAGCCTGCCATGACGAACATTCCAGTTGTGAATACGTTGATAGACCTTTTGAGCTACGGCTGCATCGCGCTGGGTCTGGTCTTCTGGTTTTGGGGAACCTGGCCACTGGTGGGCGATCGCTCGGTTCTCTACAAGCTGCACAGCCTCTCGATTGCCGATACGCTGGGGTCGCTCAGCATTGTCTTCGGGCTGCTGCTGAAAATTCCCCGCGAGTGGCCGCTGCTATTGCTCGCAGTTTTTTCATTAGCCCTGTGGAACACCATGCTGGGCTATGTGTTGGCCTATTGCGCCAGCGACCTACCTCCCAAAGAACGCTGGGGAGATGCTGCGGAGCCTTTCAGCAGTTTGACCAGCAGTTTGAACGGCGAGCCACAGACTGAGCAGGGGGACGCATGATGCAACACAGCATAATTGGGCCACACGACGAATACGTGTACGCGATTACGGCGCTCCTGCCCCTGTCTGCCGCCATGCTGGTGCTTCAGGTGAATCCCTACCACGCGCTGGTGATTCGCGGCATCTTGGGCGCGGTGGCGGCGCTGGTGTATACGCTGCTCGGCGCGGCGGACGTGGCGCTGACGGAAGCCCTGGTGGGGACGATGCTGGCGGTGACGCTCTACGCGGTGGCCGTGCGCTCCTCGATGGTGCTGCGGCTGGGCGTGCTAAAGGACGAGGCGATCGCCCCTGAAACCGGGCTTGAGTCAATGTCTCTGGAGCCACCCCCGCGAACCAAACTGGCAGAAGCGGCGGTTTTGGAGGATGCAAAGCCGTTTTCTCCCCCAGCTCCCCAAGTGGCGATCGCCACACCCGATGACCCGCTCCAGCCTTTGCTCGACGACTTACGCACCACCTTCGGCAAATACCACCTGCGGCTTGAACTGGTGCCCTATGCCGATTCTGAAGCCCTCCAGCAGGCGCTGCTCGATAAAGAAATCCACGTCACCTGCACCCGTCTCCAGATGACCGAACCCCCGACAGCCGCAGACCCGAACGCCGCCATGTCTTACCAAGCCCTTCCGCAAACCCCAACTGACCCAATCCCGACTTACCAAACCACGACGCGACTCCATCGGATCTACGAGATTCTGCAAACGGAGCTGCCGTCATCTCCGGCGATCGCCTACGTTGGCCCACCAACGCCCGGAGCACAGCCCGGAGCACAGCCCGGAGCAAAGCACGGAGCAAAGCACCCATGAAACGGCCAATGACCTGGATCTATATCGCCGCTGGCATCGCCATTTTCCTGAAGGTGTTGCTGATGCCCGCACCTATGGCAAATCCGCTAGACTTCTCAATTGCCGAGGCGGTGGTGCAAGACAGCGGCGTGCCCAATGCCGTAACGGGCATCATTTTTCGCAACCGCCTCTACGACACCATTTTTGAAGTCGTGGTGTTCACGATCGCCATCATGGGAGCCTATTTTCTGCTGGCCAACGAACAGCCCTCAACTCGGTTCAACCGATTTACGGATGAGCCGTCGATCGTGCTGGCGCGACTGGGCGCAACGATCGCCGCTCTGGTCAGCATCGAGCTAGCGATTCGCGGGCACCTCAGTCCAGGGGGCGGCTTTGCGGCGGGCGTGGCAGGCGGCACGGCCATCGGGCTGGTGGCGATTACGTCTTCTTCAGAATGGATGCAGGCGATTTATCAGCGCTGGCACACGGCCGCCTGGGAAAAAGTGTCGGTGATGGTGTTCATCGTGCTAGCGGTGGTGACGCTAGCAGGACTGGAGCTGCCCCACGGCGAGCTGGGGGCGCTGGTCAGTGGCGGCGTCATTCCGCTGCTGAATATCCTGGTCGCCCTCAAGGTGGCGCTGGGTTCCTGGGCAGTGATTTTGGTGTTTATCCGCTATCGGGGCTTGCTATAGCCGTCCGCCTAATGTTCCGGAATTTGCCACGATGAATCCTGCTTCCAGAGTTGCAGTCCTGCCCCCTGCCTCCTGCCCCCTGCTCCCTGACCCCTGCTAATGCAGTTTCAGCACGGCGGCTCCGCTTTGCTGAATAGCAGTCTGGTCTTCCGCAGGCAGCGCCACCCGATAGCTGAGCTGCGGCAATAGCGCCTGCCATTCGGCATCCGTGAGTGGTTCCACCAGCGATACGGCCAACTGGTCGTCTACGTCAGGCTGCTGGCTGACCAGATTTAGCAGGGCAGACGACAGCGCCAGGTTGGCGTCTTCGGGTTCTGCGTCGCTGAGGCAAATCAGCAGGGTGGTTTGGGCTGGGTCGGCTTGGCGGAGGACGGTTTGCAGCAGGTCGATGAGCGATCGCACCAGTTCTGCTTCGGGCTGGCTCCAGTCGGGAAAGGCGATCGCATTCACCGCCCGCAATGCCAGTCGTTCTGCCAGGCTGGTGGCCAGGGTTGGGGGTTCTACGGGTTCACCGGGCCCTGGAAGGGAAAAAGCCTCGATCTGCGCGATGTAGTGATCTCGATAGACCTGGAGATGTTGGGCCAAGCTGGCTTGCTCCGCTGGGCTGGTGGTGTAGTCTCGCTGCTGCCGAAAGCGTCCATTCTCTTTGACAAACGCCATATCGCACTGCCAGAGCGCCAGATCACTGGGTCGCCAGGCCAGGTCGGCAATGTCGTAAATCACAAACCCGTGCGATCGCATTTGATCGATGACGGTGTGAATTTGGTTAAACAGGCTCACTTCAATGATGGCGTATTCCGTCTGCGCCAGCATTTGCCCCGCCCCCGCCAACACATCTGGCTCATTGCCGTCCACGTCCAGCTTGAGCAAGTAGGGCGGCTCTAGCTGCTTGTCCTCACAGAGCTGGTCGAGCGTGAATGTGGCAATTTGCCGCACTTCGCCCTGCCTCACTTCACCGTTTGCCTGGGGCGCGGCAGAGCCAACCGCCACGCTCGAATGAACCAGCGTCGGCTGCACCTCCAGCGACAGCACGCCCGACTGACTGGCCGCCGCCGCAATCAGATATTCCGCACTGGGGAGCTTGGCGCAGAGCCGTGCCAAATGAGGTTCATTTTCGGCGATCGGCTCAATCAGAATATGGCGAGCGTTTGGAAACGCTTGATAAAGCTCGAACGTGCCCAGGGCGGCCCCCACATCAATCACCGTGCGGGGCACAAACCCATGAGCGTCGCGAAGCTGGAGCAGGCTGCCCAGCATCGAACCCCGATAAATTGAGGAATTATCTACATCAACCATCAGACTAGACGCTGCTATCCGCAGCAGAAAAACGCTGCCCTATCATGCCCATATTCGCCGCCCACCGTTGCATGAAAGGGTCAATTTTGTCTGGTTGCAGTTTGTTGGGTTAAACGCGGGCTGCGTTCAGAGCGGCTGCTTCATGGCCTCTAGCAGCGCCGACAGAGCCTGGTCTTCAGAGGCAGTGACCCGGCGATCGAGCATCGACAGACTGACCGCCTGGGGCAGGGCGATCGCCGCCAGATCCGGATCTAGCCCGTCGGTCAACACTTCCAGCGATTGCGGAATCTTTAGCGCCGAGCGAATCCCCAACAGCATCTCTTCCTCATAGCCCAATCCTCGTAGCTGCGGCAGCACATCTTCCCAGGCAATTTTGGTGTCGGGGTTGCCCGCTTGAATGATGTAAGCCAGCAGTCGCTGCAACTTGCTCTTTTGCAGTGCCGTCAGCACGATCGGCGCGGCTGGCTCGGTGCCGCTGGCTCGCTGGCTCTCTTCCAGGTTTTTCAGAATCTGCTCCCAGTCGCGGCTGTCGCAGCCTTCGGGCTTGCCCACCACCAGCGACACCTGAATCTTGTCAGAAGACGCATCAATATCAATGACCCGCGCCTCTACGCCCAAAAAACTCATCCATTGGGCGATCGTATTCACCAGCGTCGCACGGGTAGATTGGCTGCTGGCCAGGAGCCGCAACTGCGTGCGAACCATCGGACGCACAATCTGTGTCAGCATAGCTTCAATTCTGGGGTGGAGGGATACTTGCGTGTTGTGAGTAGAATACCGCAAATCTCTTCTTTGGAAAGGTAAGCATTGCTCCCATTCGGGCTGGGGCAAGATAAGCCATATATAGAAGCATATGGAAGCGCTGCTGAGGCGCTGCGTTTAGGTGAGGGACTGGATTACGGTAAGTCCGCCGCACTGGGGCGATCGCCCTCCCCAGCCCTCCCAACTCCCGTCAGCCCTCCAGATGATGAACAGCAGGATGAGTTGCGGAGAGGTCTTTGGGCTGGGGTAACCCGAAATGGCGTGCTCGTCCAGCCGGCCCCAGCCAGATTTCTTAACTCTGATTTCTTAACTCTGTTTAGATCTCTTTACGCCCCCTGATCCCTGTGCTACACTAAGCGTAGTCGTTATGAGTTTATATATTTACCTATGGCGAACCCAGCGGTTGAAAATGTCGTCATTATTGGCTCCGGCCCAGCAGGCTATACGGCTGCGATTTATGCAGCACGGGCAAATTTGAAGCCGTTTATGTTTGAAGGGTTTCAGGCCGGCGGGCTGCCCGGTGGGCAACTCATGACCACCACCGAAGTCGAAAATTTTCCCGGTTTCCCCGATGGCATCACCGGCCCAAACCTGATGGACAACATGAAGTCTCAGGCGGTGCGCTGGGGAGCCGAACTCGTCACCGAAGACGTAACCTCCGTAGACTTTAGCCAGCGTCCCTTCGTCATTCGCTCCGAGGAGCGCGAAGTCCTGGCACACACGGTGATTATCTGCACTGGAGCAACTGCCAAGCGGCTAAATCTGCCCGGTGAGACGGAGTATTGGACACGCGGCATTTCAGCCTGCGCGATCTGCGACGGGGCAACGCCGATTTTCCGCAATGCTGAACTGGTCGTAATTGGCGGCGGCGACTCGGCCGCCGAAGAAGCGGTTTACCTGACTAAATACGGTTCCCACGTTCACCTGCTAGTGCGCGGCAACAAAATGCGAGCGAGCAAGGCCATGCAGGATCGGGTGCTGCGAAATCCCAAAATCACGGTGCATTGGAACACATCGGCAACCGAGGTGGTCGGCGATGGCAACCTGATGACGGGCATCAAGACGATTAATAACAAGACGGGTGCAGCTGGTGAGATTGCTGCCAGGGGCTTATTCTACGCCATCGGCCACACGCCAAACACGTCGCTATTCCAGGGGCAGATTGACTTGGATGAGGTGGGTTACATCCTGACGCAGCACGACGTAAAAACCAATGTAGAAGGCGTGTTTGCGGCGGGCGATGTGCAAGATCACGAATATCGACAGGCAATTACGGCGGCGGGCACGGGCTGTGCGGCGGCGCTGCTGGCAGAGCGCTATCTCTCGGCTAATTCCTTAATTCCGGAATTCCACCAGACGGAAGCGTCGGAGCGTCCCCACGAAGCGCCTGCTCAAAAGACCGAAGAGCAGCAAGCCTCGGAATTTGACCTAGCGAACACGCACCATCAGGGTGGCTATGCGCTGCGGAAGCTCTATCACGAGAGCGATCGCCTGATCATAGTCATTTACACCTCACCCACCTGCGGCCCCTGCCACACGCTGAAACCGATTCTGGGCAAGGTGATCGACGAGTTCGCTGATCAGGTTCACTACGTGATTATCGATATCGAGCAAGATCCCGACATCGCTGCCAACGCAGGCGTGACGGGCACACCCACTGTGCAGTTCTTTAAGGACAAAGGACTGGTGGGGCAAATGATGGGCGTAAAGCAAAAGAGCCAGTATCGAGAGATGATCCAGCAGCATCTGGGCGCGGTGCCCGTTGCCTAGCAGGATGAGGAGATGATAGGAGAGGGAGATGATGGGGGGAGTTTCTCCTCATCTCTCCCTCTTCTCATCTCATTATCAACAGGACTTACGCAATTGCAACGAGTTTGATAGATTTTGGATGATTTTTGGATGATTTTTCGTGGGCGCAGCCTGCGAAAAATCATCCAACTGCGTAAGTCCTAATCAACCTAATCAATTTATTCTGAGCGCCGCTGGGCAAACCACTGCTGCAACTGCTGCCGACAGTCTGCTTCCAGAATTCCTGATAGCACGGTAAGGCGGTGGTTTGAGGCGGCGCTGTCGGGCAGATTGAGGACGGTGCGAATGGCTCCCGCTTTGGGATCATCGGCACCGTAGACCAGCATTTCCACCCGCGCAAGGGCGATCGCCCCAGCACACATAGGACAGGGTTCCAGCGTGACATAGAGGGTGCAGCCCTGTAACCGCCAGGTGCCCAGCCGTTCGCCCGCTTGACGGATCGCCACAACTTCGGCGTGGGCAGTAGGGTCATGGTCGCGCTCGCGGCGGTTTTCGCCAGTGGCAAGGAGAGTGTTATCCGCTCCGATTAATACTGCTCCGACAGGGACTTCTCCGGCTTGTCCGGCGGCGGCGGCGAGGGCGATCGCCTGACGCATCCAGCGGCAGTGTCGTTCGTAGATCGATTCAGAAGCGTCGGACGGTTTAGGCACAGTAAACGTTACAAGATTTATACCGGCAGACACGCTATACCGGCAGACACAATGACTAGGGCAAGCATCAAACTGCAAAGCTTGATGCAGCAAAGGCTTCAGTCCTGTTCGCGTCAGCGTTGCGGAGCAATATCCCTGCCCCCTGCCCCCTGATCCCTAACCCCTGCCATCATGTCACGAAATTTGTTCTGGTATTACCACCGTAAAGCAACTGCCTTTCCCCAATTCAGACGACACGGTAATGTTTCCACCGTGGAGATGAGCCAGCTTGCTCGACAGCACCAGCCCCAAGCCCGTGCCTTCATACTTGCGGTTTAGCCCGCCATTAAGCTGCTGAAACGCTTGAAACAGACGGTTTTGGTCAGATGGGGCAATGCCAATGCCCGTATCAATCACGTCAAAGCGCAGTGAATTACCCTGGCGGCAAACTTTCAAGGTGACTGATCCTTGGTCGGTAAATTTGATCGCGTTGGCCAGCAAGTTCGACAGAATTTGCTTGAGGCGACGCTTATCCACCGTGCAAACGGTGACATCGGCTCCAATCTCAAGCGAGAGCCGTAACCCCCGCATTTGGGCAACTTCTTGCACCATGCTGATGCAGGCATCACAGACCTCTTGTACCAGCACTGTTTCTAAAAATAGTTCCTCGCGCCCGGCCTCGATTTTGGACAGGTCGAGTAGGTCATTAATTAGCTCTAGCAGATGGTCGCCGCAGGAACGGATGCCTTCAATATATTGCCGCTGGATGTGGCTTAGGGGGCCGTGCAGTTGGCGGTTGAGCACATCGGCAAAGCCCAAGATGCCCGTCAGGGGTGTCCGCAGTTCGTGGCTCATATGGGTCAAAAATTCGCTCTTAGCACGATTAGCTGCCTCGGAGCTAAGTTTTTCTCGCTCTAGCTCTTGGGTACGTTCTTGGACGAGCTTTTCCAGGCGCTCATAGCTCTGGGCGTTGAACAGGGCGATCGCCGTTGCGTCTGCCAATCTCTGCAACACCCGAATTTCGTCGAGCGTAAACGTGCGATGGGCGGTGGTGCTGTGCAGCGACAGTGCGCCATAGTGCTGACCTCGAATCAGAATAGGAGTATTGAGCATCGAGCGGATTTGCTTGACCCGCCCGCGATGTAAGGCGCTAGGAATCTGCTGCACCCAGGGATCATTAAAAAAGTCCGGGACATGCCAAATTTTCTGTGTCAGATATTCCCCGTCGGGACGAAGAAATGCCTGCCATTCTGCCATCGGCATGGGCAAATCAAGGCTGGGCAAAATTTGGTCGGAAACGCGCCACTCGGTTTGGGGCGCAATCCACTCGGCATCGTGACGCAGCAGCACCACCCGATCTACCCGAAAGTACTCGCCAGCAAGCTGAACGATTTCTTGCAGAATGAAGTCTAGATCCAAGCTGGAATTGAGGGTCTGGCTCAGTTGATTGAGAAACTTTTCTCGCTGGGCCTGCTGTTGCACCTGTTCAAACAGTTGGGCTTGATGGATGGCGATCGCAAACTGCCCGGCGATCGCCTCGACTAGATTCACGTCCTCTTCGCTCCAGGTGCGCTGCCAACTGCACTGGTGCAGCGCGATCGATCCCAAATAGGTCTGCTGGCAAAGCACAGGCACAATCAGGGTAGACTGAATGCCCCAGTCCTGGGTAATCGTCAAAATATCGGCCGGCAGATCGGGCTGAATAGTAGACAACACCACCGAGCGCCCCTGCAACAGGCGATCGCGATAGTGGCGCTGAAACCCGCATTCCACCCGACTGCCTATCAGGCGATCGCGCCCCGGTGTAGACTGGTTGACACAGCGCACAACCATTGTGGATTGCACCTCTGACTGCATGAGCAGGGTGCAGAGATCTACCTCCATCACCTCGTGCAGCAGGTCAATCGTAGACTGCATCACGTCGTCTAAAACCAGCGTCTCTCGCATCTTCTGCAAGACCTGGTTCATGATTGCCACGCGGCGGGCCTGCTGATGCAACCGCTGATCGGCCATGCGCTTTTGACGGCGCAGGGCATATTCCTGGAGCGATCGCCGCAGCACCATCGGCAGCCGAAACAACCGATCTTTCATAACATAGTCAGTCATACCTGCCTTGATGCAGTCCACCGCCGCCTCTTCGCCCAGGCTGCCCGTAACCAAAATCAGCGGCACATCCTGTCCGATGGTCTGCAAAACTTCTAGCGCTTCATAGGCAGTAAATCCCGGCAGGCGGTAGTCTGCTAGCACGGCATCGTAGAGATGCTCGGTAACACACTGCTGATATGCCGCCAAAGAATCCACCACCTCATGCGTAAACTGCACGCCATGGTTTTCTAGCATCAGCGCAACGAGTTCAGCATCCATTGCAGAATCTTCGACCAGCAGCAGCTTCAGCGGCAGTTCGGGGGATGACAGCACTGTAAGACGCTCTCCCAGGTAAGGTTCAACGGGTGCCTAAATGCGACGCCCACGGCGCAGCGAGACAAAAAAGGAGTGACCCCAAAACTGTTCTCAACCGAGATTCAGTTTGATTCACTGCTGGCTCTGGGGGCCAAGCAACGCTGGTCAAATCAAGTTTTAAAGTAGGGTTGAAATTAGGTGAAATTAAACCGTTGAGCGACGCATCTGGGAGGGCGATCGCCTTCCAAAGCCCATTAAAACCGCCCATGAAAACTGCCCATTAAAACTGCCATTTAATCTCTTTGATCAGAGGCGCTCGGTGCTCCGATATTACTCCGATATCGCTCCGATATCATGGTCAAAACCACGCTGCGGCTCAGGCTTCAAAAAGCGCACTTGAATGACGTTTCATCAAACAGGAAACGCAGTTAGATCAGAGCGTAAACTCCCCTCTCAACCTTAGAAAACCACTAAGGAAAACACATTGCCAGAAAAAAAATCTTCAATTGAGAAATTCGTCAGTCTGTTCAACAGCAATTTGAATTCTAAATAGCTTCGTTGATAATCCCAGGCACAGCACTTGGCCCTAGTGATTAACGAATACTCACCTAAATCGCTGCTAAAAGGCGACCCGCATAAAGCCCTTTCAGCTCAGGATTGCTCTAGATTAATTTAACCGAACCATAGACTTGACACCCTGACAGAATTCATCATCAAACCTTTACCAAATCAGCCAGCGCTGCTATTCTTTGGCTGCTAAAACCCCTGTGAAGGTAGACAGAACGCTAGCCGCTTGCACTCTGCTCAACGCTATAGATAGCACGGATAGTCCTGCTAAAGCCGCTAGGCTCAGGCAAACACATCGCTCAAAAGGAACAGGCTTAAACGGAATAGCTCTGCCGAGGAGCTGCTTTGGTAAAGCGAATAACTCAGTATATCGAGATTCTACATTTGATGCAGCCCTTTCAACTCCTTTGTGGGCTATAAGTTGCTCGGTTACCTCCTTGACTCGTTCAGGCGTTTGTGGCGACTCCTCAACTGATATCATTTCTTGCAAACATCACGTTAGCAGACCTTGAAAAGCGCCCTGATAGAGCTTTTCAAGAAAATGCTCAACCGTTTAAGCTGCCGAGAGGATGCTGGAGGATTCTCCAGTTTTGCCGCCATATTCAGCAAATAGAACAGACAATGTGTGCGGCTTGTCCATAATTGAGCTAGCCAGAAAAACCCACAAAGGACAACCCCTCTCAGTGTAAAACTCCACTCGGTATATAACCCAAAGCCCCTTGAGAGCGATCGCCTAATTGGCAGGGTAAGGACGATATCGCTCCACAGGCTAAAGAGCAGGCGTGGAACTCCCGCAAAGCAAAGGCTCCACGCCTGGATGGTCTGACAGTTCAGCACTCAGGCTGAAAAAGCAGTCGGCAGCGGCGGACAGTTCAATTCCAGCCAGTAGGTGCTGATCTGACGAATTGCTGCTGAGAATTGCCCAAAGTCTTGAGGTTTGACGATGTAGCTGTTGACGCCTAAGTCATAGCAGGCATTGAGGTCTGGGTCTTCTTGAGAAGAAGACATGACGACAATAACCAGGCGACGGGTGCGGGGGTGCGATCGCAGGGTTTGCAAGAGCTGGATGCCATTGATTCTGGGAAGTTTCAAATCCATCAGCACAAAGTCTGGCAAGGGACGGATAGCCCGGCCTTGTTGTGACGGATCGGCTGTGTTGCCCAGCAAATAATTCAGCGCGGCTTCGCCATCGTGAACCACATCCATTGGGGCTGCCAAGCCTCCTCGTTCCAGCGCCAGGCGGATCAGTTCTACATCATTGGGATCATCTTCAATTAGTAACAAGCGTGACGATTCAAGTTCAGGATTACTCATACGCGCAGTGCCCAAAAAATCAACAGAGGAAGAGCTGCACCCGCGAAAACGGTTCGAGCAGACCGTGTCAATGACGACTCAGTCTGCACGCTTTGTAAGCATTAACACTTAATCAATGTATTATTATTTACATCTTGCTTCTACTATAATTCGGCGCTGTGGCAAGATATAAGATCCGGCAGGAATCCTTAACCACTCCTTTAAGCACTATTAAAGGTTTCAGAAAGCCTATCCTGCCGATGATAGTTTTGCAGAAAGGATCGTCGTACAACTCTGGTATAAAATTTAACGAGTGGCGATCGCCCCCTGTTTGACGCTTTGCAGAGCAATTTTGCTCCCCTAGTGGGATGGCAAGCAGTGAATCGCCACAAAAAAGCTGCTTCGAGGATCACGCTCAGCATGATCCCCAAACAGCCTTACTGAATAACCCTCAAATACGTCCTTTAAAGATCGAAACCTAGGGCGCGTCATCAATTCACCTCAGAACTCTTGAGGAATCAGCACTATCGCGCCCGCCCAAACAAACCATGCTAGGGGCTGAAACTCCTAAGAAACCTAAATTTCGCCGATATATTCAGGACTTACGCAGTTGAAGCGTGTTTTATAGACCTCTGGATGATTTTTTGCGGGCGCAGCCCGCGAAAAATCATCCAACTGCGTAAGTCCTAATATTGATGACAGCCCCGAGATAGACGTAAAAAGACCTAGAAATAGAACGTCGTCCGCAGCACCCCCAGCAAAGTGTCGCTGTTGTCGTTATCGTTGCCTGGATCAGCCGTCCAGATGATGCCCGGAGTCAGCGAGATATTGTCGCTAAAGCTAATCCGATAGGAAAGCTCAGCCGAAAAAGCAGCATCGTCGATAAACGCGCCGATCCGAGTATTGCCAATCTCGTAGTCAGAAATACGCGGCGGCACACCGGCTGCCAGAACAAGCTGGTTATTGGGGCCACCCAGATCATTAATGGCCAGATAGCCCGCATAGGCCACCGATCGATAGTCCGCTGTTCCAATCAAAATGCCGTCTTCATAGTTAAACCAGGCACCGATATTAAAGCTGTCAGACAAGGCATAGTTGACCGTAATGCCATACTGATTAGACACGGCAGCGGGCAGACCACTGGATTCCAGATTGTTATAGCCATTGAGGTAAATCAGACCAATGGACAAAGGCCCCGGTCTAAAGGTCAGTTGCCCAAAGAGAGAATAGCCCCCATTAAACAGTCCAAAGCCAGGAGACGGATTACCCTGACCAAAGCCCGTCAGATAGCCGACCCCCAGTTGAAAGGTATCGCTGAAGTCGTAAGTCAAACCGAGCCCAGAGCTAGGCGCACCCGCGTCGTAGATGGGGTTATAGGCCAAAAAGCTGATGGAGCCGTAACCGCCCGCATCAATCGGGCTGATGCTAGATACGATATCGGTGATGCCTGTGCCTGTAGCTGCCAGCGTGACGCGCAAGTTCCCCACGGGAAAAGCATAGAACAGGCGGCTCACGTCGAAGTCATTCGTGCCGAAGAAATAGTAAGGCGAAGTTTGCCGCAAATAGGGATTGGGGAAGGTGGCCATGGGCGTCACCTGGCCAGCCGTGAAGCTGTCCGCCAGTTCGTTATCGCCGGGGTTAAAAAACTCCAGGTTGGAAAATTGGAGGCGCGTGTTGAGCAGATCTTCGCCCGTGAAGCTGGTGTTAAAGTTGAGGCGAACGCGGGCCTGAAAGACGGTGCTGTTGGCGTCGTCTACATTGCTGCCAAAGATGTCGGCAATGGAAAAGATTGTTTCTCCAAAGAGGGTGGTGGTGGTAGAAAACTGATTGGCTTCGAGATCTTCTACTGCTGCTTCCAGCGCATCAACTCGGCCGCGCAGCGCCGCCAGCTCAGTGGCAAATTCTCGCTGGAGCGCTTCAATCCGGGCGAGAGCTTCGGGATCGAGGCTTTCGAGTCGGCCTACTACTGCATCGAGGCAAGAAGCTAAACCAGCGGCAAACTCGTAGCGGGTCATGGCGCGGCCGCCCAGATAGGTGCCGTTGGGATAGCCTTCCAAGCAGTCGAGTCCGCCCTGTGCTTCAGAGTTGGCCAGGTAAGCCAGGGCTTCGTAGGCCCAGTCGCCAGGGCTGACATCGGAAAACTCAGTTACAGAGGTGACCTGAGCCATACTGCCGTCCCCCTGGTTTTCGCCGCTGTATTGCGAAAGCTGATCCAGGGTGGCGATTTCTGTGGCGATTTCTGTGGCGATTTCGGTCGCAATTTCGGTCGCAATTTCTGGGGCAACGGCTGGGGCAACGACTGGGGCAAGTTCGGCTGCCTCTGGGTTGTATTCAGGCAGTTCAGAGGCTTGAGCGATCGCCCCCAATCCTGTCCCAGCCAGTCCGCCTGTTATCAGCGCAACGCCCAATATCAGCTTGTGCCATAGCATCGACCCACAAGCCTTTGCCTGTTCGGTTCTGGCTTCAACCTGATTCGATTCAAAATTTAATCCCATGCTATCCTCACAACCACGGTTTTTGAAACGCTCAAAATGCTGATCTCAATTTCCGGAGTCGGTTTGCATAGATCACCTAGCCAAAAACCAGACTGACCTTACCAAACCTCCTGTCTGAATCACAGCAGACACCCGAAAAGCGAGATTTTTTAGTCCCCAAAGTATTTGGGATATAGCCAGATTATTCAGGGTTCTAAGCCAGCGTGTCGTAGCGTTTACTACACACATTCGGGTAGTTCAAATAACGGTGACATTTAGTGTAAACAGTTTGCCGCGAGCGGACTGGGGGTATCTAACTCAGCGGTGTAGGCAAAATGAACGGGATTTATTAGGCGGGGGAGCGTGGGCGATAGAGGCGATGTGGGCGATCGCCCTTCAACAGGCTGCCGCTCTACGTTTCCCTTGTCCAATAACTTTCTTTAGAAAAGCTTTGATTTATACACTCTGGGCCAGGTCAACCTGATACTTTTGGGCGTACTCCTCATCCTGCACAGTGTATGGGCAGCAGTCATGGTGATCTAGCAAATAGTGCTAGATTGCGTGATTTGGAACTTGATTTGCAACATAATTTGCAATTTATGGGTTGCGATGCAAGTTTCGATGTCATTTGCAATTGTGGTGCAATTGTGGGTTTCAGTGTGATTTTAAAATTGTGATTCGCAATTGTGATTTGCAATTTAGCAAGGTCTGATTTTTTGTTGTGTATTTACCAGGAGTTGCCGCTGCTGGATCTCTCTTAAAAGCATGTAGGAAGTGTTCATGGAACGTGCGATTTCACTGATTGGGATTCTTATATTTTTTGCATTAGGTTATCTGTTTTCTACAGACCGTCGGGCAATTAACTGGCGCACGGTGGCGATCGGTTTTTTGCTTCAGTTTGTGATGGGTCTGTTTGTGCTGAAACTGCCCGTCGGTTATCAAATTTTCAAATTTATTGGCGATTTGGTCACGGGGTTTCTAAACTTTGCGGATGCAGGTGCTGAGTTTGTTTTTGGAGCCGATTTTCGAGAACATTTCTTCGCCTTCAAGGTGATGCCAACTGTGATCTTTTTCTCCGGCGTCATCGGGCTTTTGTACTATTTGGGCATTATGCAGAAACTGGTGGGGGCGATCGCCGGATTGATGCGTCGCACCATGCGCACCTCTGGCCCAGAAACCACCTCTTGCGCTGCCAATATTTTTATTGGGCAAACCGAAGCGCCGCTGATGATTAAGCCCTTTGTGGGGCGCGTCACGCTGTCGGAACTGCACGCCATTATGACGGGTGGCTTTGCGACGGTGGCGGGCGGCGTGCTGGCGGCGTATATTTCCTTTGGCATCAACCCAGAGCAACTGATTGCGGCGTCGGTGATGAATGCCCCCGGTGCATTGGCAATGTCCAAAATGTTTTTTCCGCAAACGGGCAAGTTTTCCTACGATCCCGTGCTGGATGAAGAGCTAAAAGAAGATGAAGTTGCCCGCAAGGAAGCAGGCGAAGAGGATGTGCTGATTCCGGCAGAGGCAGCTTCGACGGCAAAAGACCCGATTGGGGCGATCGCCGATGGTGCCATCCAGGGCATTCAGTTGGTGCTGGCGATCATGGCCATTTTGATTGCGTTCCTGGCGCTGATTGCAGCAATCAACGCCTTCCTGGGCTGGATTGGCGGGCTGATTGGCGTGCCCCAGCTTTCGATGGAATTTTTGCTCTCTTACCTGTTATTTCCGCTGGCATTTATCATGGGCGTGCCGATTGCCGACTGTGCCAACGTGGCGGTGTTTTTGGGCAAGAAAATCATTCTCAATGAGTTCATTGCCTACACCGATCTGGCAGAGGCCATTAGCAACAGCGCCATTGGAGCCCGCGCCGCGACGATTGCCACCTTTGCCCTCTGCGGCTTTGCCAACCTGGGTTCCATCGGTCAGCAAATCGGCGTGATTGGCGGCATGGTGCCCAGTCGCCGCGATGATGTCGCCCGTCTGGGCGTTCGTGCCATGATCGCAGGTTCATTTACCAACTTCGTCAGCGCGGCGATCGCCGGTTTGTTAACCTGATCTGGAGTGATGGGGTGGTAATGGAGTGATGGAGTGGCGGGGTAGTTCGCTCCCTCTCCCCC
>RFIF01000005.1 GCA_003695655.1 Cyanobacteria bacterium J069 | reverse complement strand
TTTACAAAGTCAATCCTAAGTCGCTTATATCCCTTGTATATCAGGGGTTTTGGCTTCCGGGAACTGCATTAAGCGGTTTTTCTGAAAGCCCTGCCAGATAGGAGTTTCAGCGACTTAATAAATTAGCTCTAAGATGAAGAAACCCGCTGTATAGATTAATTCAAGTGGATTAGCCCCTGGGACAAAGGACTATTCTCTCTGCTGCCATTAACCTATGAGTTTTAGCGCGCGCGCTTTAGCGCCTAAGCGCAGCGGCTGGATTAAAGCCAGATCAGACAGAAAACAGGGCAAGAGTGCTAAGATTTAGGTTTGTAAACCTTTTATTCAATATATTTTCAAATGTTGCGCCAGAAATCAATTTAGCAATAAATCAGGTTTTCTGTTCCGTCTACTCAAATCACAGATTAGATTATTACAATCACTATCTCCCTGAACCGTAAACCATCTATTAGTTGGGCAATGAGTAATTAAACAATTACTCCTTGGGCAATTAGACTCGTTGGACAATGAGTAGTTAAGCAATTACTCTTTGGGCAATTAGTTTGGGCAATTAGACTCGTTGAGCAATTAGATGATCCGGGGTCAGGGAACTTGGATTCTTAATACATGACCTCTTTTTCTAAAGAAAAAAACAAATTTGTAGTTACTACGCCAATCTATTACGTCAACGACCTACCCCATATTGGGAGCGCCTATACGACAATCGCCGCCGATGTGGTGGCGCGGTTTCATCGCCTCCGGGGAGACGCGGTGCTGATGGTGACGGGCACCGATGAGCATGGTCAAAAAATTCAGCGGACGGCCGAAGCGCTGGGGCGATCGCCCCAGGCCCACTGCGATGAGATTGCGGCGGGCTTTGCGTTGCTTTGGGAAAAGCTCAACATCCAGCGCGATCGCTTTATTCGCACCACCTCGCCACGCCATGAGGCGATCGTTCGAGAGTTTTTCCAGCGCGTGTGGGATGCGGGCGACATCTATCTAGGGCAGCAGCAAGGCTGGTATTGCGTCTCCTGTGAAGAATTTAAGGAAGAGCGGGATTTGCTGCCGGGAAAGCATTGCCCCCTCCACCCCAATAAAGCTGTGGAATGGCGTGACGAAAAGAACTACTTCTTTCGCCTCTCCAAATATCAAACCGCCCTAGAAGCACTGTATCAATCGCAGCCCAACTTCATTCAGCCTGAAAGTCGCCGCAATGAAGTGCTGAGTTTTGTCAGCCAGGGCTTGCAGGATTTTTCGATCTCTCGCGTCAACCTGGAATGGGGCATCCCCCTGCCCGTAGACCCTGATCACACTATTTACGTCTGGTTTGATGCGCTGCTCAACTACGTGACGGCATCTGTCGAGCCAGACCAAGAGCCAACTCTAGACAATGCCGTGTGGTGGCCGGTGAGTCTTCACCTGATTGGCAAAGACATCTTGCGGTTTCACGCAGTCTATTGGCCAGCCATGCTGATGTCGGCTGGGTTGCCGCTGCCGGGGCGCGTGTTTGGCCATGGCTTTTTGACCAAGGACGGTCAAAAAATGAGCAAGAGTCTCGGTAATATCATTGATCCGTTTGATCTGGTTCAACGTTACAATTCCGATGCGATTCGCTACTATTTCCTAAAAGAAATTGAATTTGGTCGCGATGGCGATTTTAATGAAACTCGGTTTGTTAACATTTTGAATGCTGACCTGGCCAACGATTTGGGCAATCTGCTGAACCGTGTTTTGAAGCTTGCCCATAAGAACTGTGGCGGAAAAGTGCCGGGGATAGAGGGCGATCGCCCGCCGCTAGACGAATCCTTCGAGGCAACCGGGAAACACCTGGGGGAAGTGGTTGCTCAAGCCTACGAAAACCTCGCGTTTGACCAGGCTTGCAATGCAGTGCTATCGGTGGTGCGGGCTGGTAACAAATATGTAGACGAGCAGGCCCCCTGGACTCTCTTTAAGCAAGGAAATCAGGACGGAGCAGAGCGAGTTATTTATACCGTTCTCGAAACGGCTCGTCTGGCGGCCTATTTGCTGTCGCCTATTGTGCCCGATTTGAGCACTCGAATTTATCGACAGTTGGGCTTTAATATTGATTTTAATCAACTGCAACCGAGTCTAACTACCCCGTTTTCAGTTCATTCGAGCTGGGGTGCATTACAGGCAGGTCAACCTTTAGCGTCTCCTCAGCCGGTCTTTCAGCGGCTAGAACTGCCAGAACCGTAAAGATCCTCAAGGCAGAATTCTAAGCACTTATACAGAACTGCCCGTTACTCCTGTCCCCGTACTTTCATTTCTAGGAATCTACTCGCTTTATTAAACAACTTCAAACTCATTTCTCTCCCATTCAAAAAACGTCAATAATAAGAGGTTAATGTGATGCTAAGTCACCATACAGACAGCGATGCCGTGTTTACTCCCGAGCAGGTTTTAGAAAATCGGGGCCGTGTGGCCATTTTTATTGACGGGTCTAACTTGTTTTATGCCGCGCTGCAACTGGGCATCGAGATCGACTATACCAAGCTGTTGTGTCGGCTGACCTCAGGCTCTCGGCTGCTGCGGTCATTCTTTTACACAGGCGTCGATCGCACGAATGAAAAGCAGCAGGGATTCCTGCTGTGGATGCGGCGTAACGGCTATCGTGTCATTTCCAAAGACTTGGTGCAACTGCCCGACGGGTCTAAAAAAGCAAATCTGGACGTAGAAATTGCCGTAGATATGATGGCGCTGGTGGGTGCCTATGACACGGCGGTTTTGGTGAGCGGCGATGGCGATCTGGCCTACGCGGTGGATGCGGTGAGCTATCGGGGGGTGCGCGTTGAAGTTGTGAGCCTGCGCTCGATGACCAGCGACAGCCTGATCAATGTTGCCGATCGCTATATCGATCTGGACTCTATCAAAGAAGATATTCAGAAAACACCTCGCCACAACTATACCTACCGCCCGCTGTCGGGCATTGGTCTATCAGATGAGCAAGAGCCTGTGTAACGTGTTGGGATCAGGGAGTGAGAACTCCGACCGCCGAACAGACAGCGTAAAATCTACCTGATTGCCGGAGCAACTGCGCCCATCCTTCGTCTAAGGTAGAGGCTAGTGCTGCTAGTCGGGATCAAGCCTGACTGGCGATCGCTCTTTATGGGTAATTTATGGGTAATTTGTGATGCCTCGTTTTGTGTCTGCTTGGGCCTTGCTGACTGCCGGTCTGATGGTTGGGCTGGCAGCCTGTGAACCCACAAATCGTGCTTCGGATCAGCTAGCGCGGGATAGCGCCGCCGTGCAGCAGATTGATACAAACCTCACGTTTAACAACATCACCCTGGAGCAGGCCGACGAGCAGGGCAACACCGTGTGGAAGATGATCGCCAAACAAGCGACCTACAGCGAAGACAAGCAGGTGGCCAACGTGACGCTGCCAGCAGGGGAGTTGTATCAGGATGGCAAAGCGATCTACGAAGTGAAGGCGCAATCGGGCGAGGTGCTGCAAAACGGCGAGAGAATCTTTTTGCGCGGCAACATCGAGGCGATCGACCTGGAAAATAAAGCCGTACTCAAGGGCGAAGAACTGGAGTGGATTCCTAGCCGCAGCCTGCTGATCATTCGCAAGAACCTGCGGGGCACCCATCCGCAAATTCAGGTGACGGCTGATGAGGCGCGAATTCATAACAGAGATCGCCGCATGGAGATGAGCGGGCAGGTGACGGCTGTGACCACCGATCCCGTGCTGCAACTGAAAGCAGAAAGGCTGGTGTGGCTGATGCGGCAGGAACTGGTGGTGAGCGATCGCCCCTTGCAAGTGACCCGCCTGATCAATCAGCAGGTGAGCGATGTGGCTCAGGGAAACAAGGGCAACCTGAATCTGCAAACGAACATTTTGACCCTGACGGAAAACGCCCGCATTGTCACGACAGAACCCCCGCTGCAAATTAGCAGCAGCGTGCTGGTTTGGAATGTGCCACAGGAAGTGCTGACCACTGATCAGCCAGTAACAGTGATTCAGCGAGAGGAACAGGTGACGCTGACGGCAAATGCAGGACGGTTTAACCTGGGGCCGCAGACGGCAATTCTGACGGGCAACGTCCGCGCTGTGGGACAGCGCAACCAGGCGCAATTAAATTCTAATCGGCTGAACTGGAACATCCGCAGTCGCGAAGTGGTGGCAGAAGGGGATGTAGACTATCGCCAGACGAATCCACCGCTGACCATGCGCGGCCCCCGCGCTGTGGGCCGACTAGAGCGGCAAACCGTGACCGTCAGCGGCGGGCGCGTGGTGACGGAGATTATCCCAGAGGGGCTTTAGAGCGGCAGATTGCGGGCGGGGTCGCCGAGCTGCTGCTGATAAATCGGCAGGCGATCGCTCGGCTGGAGTTCCGGCGGCACAGGAGCCGCTTCGCCCCAATGGCCAACGAGGGCTTGCAGCAGACGGTCTTGTTCTGCCCGGACGCTGCTCAGGTCAGCCGTGCCAATGTCGATGATGGCGAACCACACCACACCGCGATCGCGCGTTGGCAAGGCTCCAGCGAGGGAACTAACGCGATCGAGCGTGCCCGTCTTCACCGGAGTCCCCGGCGGAATGCGGCGATCGCCCAGCGTGCCCCGCTCTCTCCCTACCACGGGAAATAGGTCGGAGACGCTGAGGGACTCGGTTCGGAGCGATCGCTGAGTAGCGGTCAGCATGGCCACCACGGCGCGGGGCGAAATTTGGTTTTCTTCGCCCAGCCCCGAGCCGTTGATCAGTCGAATTTCCGCAGCAGGGACATTGGCGGCTGCCGCCGCTGTTTGGGCAACGGCGGAGCCGCCCCCCAACTGGCGCGCTACAGAATCGGCAATGAAATTATTGCTGAAAATATTCATCGCCTTCAGCACCTGGGCTAAATTGAGCGACCGATGTTGCAACACGGGCGTAAACGCAGGCGACTGGGCCAGGCTAATGACGCTGCCGTCGATCACCAGTCGCGGCTGGGGCGTGCCCGCTGGCAGCTTGGCGTATTGCGTTTGCGCTTCGCCTGTCCATAGATCAGCGTTAATTCCCTGCTTCAACAGTGCGCCCGCCGTTTGGGGATCGGCATTGAAATTCATGGCAAAGTCGCCCGTGATCACCAGATTGCCCGTGACTCGCCGAATGCCCCGCTGCTCCAGCGCATTGCCCAGGGCGATCGCCTCTTCCCAAACAAACAGCGGATCGCCGCCGCCCTGCACCACCAAGTCGCCCTGCACCACGCCATTTTGCACAGAGCCAGTAATGCCCACCGTCGTATTAAACGTGTGCGCCGTGCCCCAGGTTTTTAGCGCGGCGAGCGTCGTCGGAATTTTGGTCAGCGAGGCGGCGGGAATCGGCTCTAGCCCCTGGTGTTCGCCCAAAATCTGGCTGCCTGTCTGCACCCAAAGCCCCTGGGCGCGGGCTGGCATCCCCAACGACTCCAGAGCGCTCAGATGTTGCCGGAGAGCGGCGATCGCCGTTGGGTCTTCCACCCACTGCGGCTGCACCAGCGCCACCAGCCAACTTTCGTCTTTCCAGCCCGCCCAGTCCACCACCTGAAGAGGCGCGGCAGCCGCTTGACTGCCCGGCAGCAGGCCCATCGGCAGCATTCCTATGCTGGGAATCCCCAAAAGTAATGACAATACCCCAGCACCAACCCCATCCCGCTGCCAATTTTTCAGAACGCTAGGCCGCACAGACCACTCCAGCACATTCAACTTGCGTTTACTCAATCGTTAGCCACCTCATCTTGATCTCAACTAGACCAGACTATGAGCGGGCTAGAGGGCGATCGCCTCTTCTGTATCTTAAGCAATCCTCTGAAGCAGCAGCCCCAGTTTCAGAATGCCGATTCTCTATGTCGATTCTCCATGCCGATTCTCTATGCCGATTTTTTGTCTATTGGGTTCTGTTTGGCGATTTTAAATAGGTGGTGTAACGTGAGTGAAGCCGGGACTTATCCCAGGCTTTAGTAATTGGAACTCGGAACTGAACTCATGAACCCTGATGATATTTTGCAAGGGCTGCAAAAAGGCTTCCGTGTCACCCTGGGCGCTGCCAGCACGCTAGCCGAGACGATTCAAGATACGCAGCGGCGAGAAGAAACCCTGGCGCGGCTGCGCACCGACCCAAACGGCTTAGCAGAAGACCTGGCTGCCAAGGGCGAAGTTACAGAGCAAGAAGCTCGCACCTTTTTGGATAATTTAATTGCCCAACGGCCGGGCGGCTCGGCTTGGGGAGGGGCGACAAGTTCTGGCCCGGCCAGCGCTGCACCCAATGGTGCGCCTGTGGCTCCGCCTGACTTGGAAGCCGACCTTAAAGATTTAACGGATCAAATCTCGGCAATGCGGGCGGAGCTAGAGCGCCTGCGTCAGGAAGGAAATTGATAGGTTGTGGGTCAAGAATGACCTGATTTCACTCGTCCTGAGGATAGTCCAGAGGAAAGTTTGCAAAAAAGTTCTTACTGTCCTCAGGACAGTCCTCAGGACATGCTATAGTTTGGGAAGAAAGGCTAGAGGGTTCAGGGAGAACAGCCCCCGCTGGTGGGTCAAGCTCCTGCTGGCGGACAAATGCCAGAGTGACTAATAGCCCGTCACCTGACCTAAAACGAAGGTGACGCCAGTGCGAACACCAACATCACCTCAGAAAAAGCAAAACAAGATGTTTAGACTTTGAGCCAGCCTGACCGCTGGCTTTTTCATTTTACAAGCTTGCCCCGATCTCGCAAAGAGGCGTCGCCAAGTTTTTGCACTTGCATCTAGCTCACGCGCTTCTAGTTTCGCTCTTTCGAGACCTTCCAGCCCGTTTCGCCACCCGCCCGATAGCCTGACTTGGTAAAGGTAAACCCCGCCTCTGAAAAGCGATCGCCATAATACTGCATCTCCGATAGCGACAGATCGAGCAGTTCGGCAATCTCCGAGGTTCGGAGTATCCAGCCGTTGCGGGCTGCATCTTCTAATTTTTGATAATAGGCAAAAGCGTCTGGTTCTGGCGGCGGCGGCTGGAGTCGGTTGGCAAATTGAGCGGCGATCGCCGAAACGAGCTGAATCACGTCAGGTTGGATGGTGGACAGTCCAGAGGACTCTTCAGAAGACGGATTACGAGTGGGCTGAAGCCCCCGGCTTTCCTGGAATTCAGGCATCGTCCCGCCGGATTGAATGAACTGGTGCAAGTCGTCTAGCAGGCTCAACTGCTCTGCATTGACAAAAGACTTATTGCCCACCTTTTGAGGGTCAATGCCCAGATCGTTCAATCGCTTGTAGACTGCGCTTCTCGCCAAGCGATACCGCTGTGAGAGTTGATTAACTGGCACGCGGTCGATTTCGCCACTGTTCATCCGTTATCCTCTGGACAGTCCTGAAGACTATCCTCTCAGTATCGCGTATGTTTCTGTCCTCTGAACAGTCCTGAAGAAAGTCCGTTCCAATTTAGTGTCAAATCTTGTCCTCTAGACAGTCCTGATGAATAAACGACACCTTCATCTTTTTGTCCTCAGGATAGTCCTGAATACTGTCCTGCATGAAGACAAACTCATTCCGCATGGCATCTCACAACATGCTGCGAGAAAGACAGTTATGAAGCCAGCGCCATGCTCCCAATGGTGACGGGGACTGGTGATAGTGTGAGTTAGATTTTATCCTCTGGACAGTCCTGCGGACGTTTTGTCGCTGTCCTGATTGGGCTAGCGCAGCCGCCCCGAGCGCAAAATGCTGACGATTAGCCACAGCCCCAGAATACTAGCTGCGGCAAACAGCGCCTCGCTCACCCATACCACGCGGCTGACGGGTGCATTGGCTGTGATGATGGCTGCGCCCATAATTAGCGCACCGACCACAATGCTAAACGACAGGCGATTGGCCGAAGAATCGACTGTGCGGCGCAGCGTGTCGAGTTCGCGCACGTTGAGGTTCCAGCTCAGCGTTTCGGACGTAACGCGATCGAGCAGCAACTCCACCTGACGAGGCGATTGCAGCGACAGGTTTTTTACATCCAGCAGCGTCCGCAAAAACGCAGGCAGCGGTGCATCACCGACCAGCTTGCGGCGAAACAGGTCAGTCATCAGCGGACGAATCTGTTCGGAAAAGTTGAATTCGGGGTCGAGGGTGCGGGCGACGCCCTCAAGATTGGCGATCGCCTTTGCACACAGTCCTAAATTTCCCGGCACGCGAATCTTATTCTTGCGGGCCGCCTGGAGCACCTCATAAAACAGCAGGCTGAAGTTAATCTGCCCCAAGTTCAAACTGTAATATTGCCGCAGCAGTCGCTCATAGTCGGCCTCTAGCCGGGTCAGGTTGACTGGCTCCTCCGACGGGGCGAGTTGCAGCGTCAGTTGGGCGCAGCGCTGAGCATCCAGACTGACGATCGCCAAGATTAGCTCTAGCAGAATGTCTTGAGTGCGCGGGTCGAGCCGCCCCACCATGCCGCAGTCGAGCAGGGCAACGCGACCATCCGCCAGATAAAACAGGTTGCCGGGGTGCGGGTCGGCATGAAAAAATCCATCCAGACAGACCTGCTGAAAAAAGGCGCGCAGGAGCAAGTTGGCGATCGCCCGTTTTTCAGCGGATGCGTCTTCCGGGTTGGCAAATTCCGCCAGCAGCAGCGGTTGACCATCCAGCCACTCCATCACCAGCAGTTGGTCGCTGGTCTGCTCCCATACGATCTTGGGAACCACGATTTGGGTCGGGTCAAACCAGCGGCTGTGGCTGAGGTTGGTTCGCAGTTGGTCGGTGTAGGTCGCTTCTTGGGTAAAGCGCAGCTCTGCCCGCAGCGCTTGGGCAAATTCTTCGGCGAGCGTTACCACGTCGTAAAGCCTGCCAAATTCAGTTTGCGCCACCAGTGCAGCGATCGCCCCAATCAGCGCAATGTCCTGTTCCACAACCGCCGACAGCCCCGGACGCTGCACCTTCAACGCTACTTCACGTCCGTCTTTAAGCGTGGCGCGATGGGTCTGGGCAATAGAGCCAGCCGCAACGGGTACCGGATTGACCACGATAAAGGTGTCTTCTAGCGGCCGCAAGAGGGACTGTTGAATGACTACCTGAATATCTACCCAAGGCACGGGCGGCACCTTGGCCTGAAGCGTGCTCAGCGCCTCAATATAGCCCGCAGGCAGCAGGTCGGGCCGCGTACTCAGCAGTTGCCCCAGCTTCACATAGACCGGCCCCAAATCTACCAAAATGTTTCGCAAGACTTCCGGCGGCGGCAGCTTTGGCTCATCGGGTTTGCCCCCTGATAGCAGCCGTCGCATATAGTCCCACCCGTTCCGCAGCAAGACTTCGGCAATTTCGCCCTGGCGAGAACTGGTTTGGACGAGCTGAGAAAGCATTGGGAACGCGATGAAAGGTTACGAATCGGGAAGGATAATTTGGTGAAGCTGACGAGAGCAGGAGTCAGCTGACTTCAGGCGAGGTCAGCCGGAGTCAAGCAAGTTCAGGCGATCGCCCCCAAAATCATCCCAATTCCCTTCTAGCCTAATCGGTTTGCCGAGTTTGGGGGTTAAGGTTTGGTTGACTGCGCTCTCATGCGTGGCTCAATACTCTTTTCCCGCCTCATCTGCAAAGCACCAGAGCCAGTCTTCCCCTAGCTCCGCCGAGCTGATCACCGGATGTCCGCTTTCCTTATAATGGCGGCGGGCGTGCTGATGCTGAGATGAATCACAGCACAGCATCTTGCCGCAGCTCTGGCAGATGCGCAAATGCACCCACTGCCCGTTAATGCGGAGGCATTCCTCACAGCGAAATATCGGAAAATTCGCCTTGGGAATTAGCGTTTCTACCGTCAAGTTGTCCAAATGTTCGCAGCTCATAAGGTTTAGGAATCAGAGATCAGGGTTTAGGGGTCAGGTTTGAGGGGCGAGTTTCAAAATGCAAATCGAATTGCTGAAACTCTACCACCTCTAACCCTGACCCCTGACTCCTGACTCCTGACTCCTGCTCCCTGCAACCTAATTCCGCGCTTGATTTGGCAGCGGCTCCGGCGTGATGTTGAGGCTGACGGTCTGGCCGTCGCGGCGGACTTCTACGGGCAGAGGATCACCAATGCGGCTGTTTTCAACCACCTGCTGCACCTGCTCAGATGCCGTTACCGATTGCTGGCCCACTTTGATAATCACATCGCCAGGGCGAACGCCAGCCCGAGCCGCAGGGGAGTTGTTTTGCACGCGCACCACCAGCACACCCTGATCCTCCTGGACACGAATGGGGCTGTTGGGGTCTTCGTTGATGTTTTGCTTGAGGGCAGGCGTCAGGTTGACCATCTGCACGCCCAAGTAGGGGTGATCGACCCGGCCGGTGGCGATCAACTGGTCGGCGATGCGCTTAGCCGTGTTGATGGGGATGGCAAAGCCTAGCCCTTGGGCGTTGGCGCGGATGGCGGTGTTGATGCCGATCACTTCACCCCGCTCGTTGACCAGCGGCCCGCCGGAGTTGCCGGGGTTGATCGCTGCGTCGGTCTGGATAAAGCTGGCGCGCTGATCGGGGATGCCGACTTGGGCGCTGCTGCGGCCGGTGGCGCTGATGATGCCAGCGGTGACGGTGCTGTTTAGCCCCAGCGGGTTGCCAATGGCGATCGCCCACTCACCCGGTCGGAGTTGGTCGGAGTTGCCCAAGGTAGCGGTGGGCAGTTGGGTGCTTTCGACCTTAATCACAGCTACGTCTGTGACGCGATCGCCACCTAGCACCTTGCCTTCAAAGGCACGACCGTCGGTCAAAGTAACCGTCACCCGATCTGCGCCTTCCACGACATGAGCATTGGTGACAATCAGCCCACTGGGGTCGATGATGACGCCGGAGCCAATGCCCTGCTGGACACGCGACGAGGGCGGGATTCCCTCTTCCCCAAAAAACCGCCGGAAGAAGGGGTCGTTAAATGCTTCGGGCACGCGCCGGGTCACGGTGCGCGAGGAGTCGATGCGGACGACTGCCGGGCCGACCCGTTCGGCAGCGCTGGCAATAAAGTTAGAACCACCAGACGCAAAGGCCGCAGCAGCAGAGGGTGCAGAAACCGCTGCCGGAGCCTGCACCTGGCTGACCAAAGATTCTTCCGGCATGGGAGCGAGGGCCTGATTGGCCAAGAGGCGATCGCCCGTTACTACCGCCCCTGCTCCCAGCATCACCAGAGATAGGTACATCAAAGACTGTTTCATTGAAGATTTATGCTCAGGCTTTTTAGAGGTCGTCACGGTTTCAGATTCCTTGCTATGTCCAATTGTTCCTAGAAACTTTGCCCTTTCAGGACGCAAATCCCAAATTTGAGCCTATTCCTATTAATTTTCAGCTTTCAGTAGGTCAGTCCGTTTCGGACACGACCTCTGTTGGGAGATGGATTGAGAGATTGATTGAGAGACTGCCCAAGGGCGACGGCTGCTGATGATCCCCCAACACCATCGGTGGCGAGTCATCTCTCAAGTCATCTCTCACATCTCTCAATTTAATAGAGAAATTTGTCAATCGGATGACAAGACTGTTTCAGTCTTATGAAGGGCAAAACCCCAGCTTGTGTACCCCATTCAGAGGAAGCACCAAATCCAGTTTGTCACGCAAAGTTCATCTCCCTTTCACGACAGCGACAAACCCGGTTGATAACTTATTAATCACAGGTGAATGAATGCTCGGGGGGTCGGTTGTCCTGCACGAAAGCTTTTTCGGCATCAAAACAGGACAGTTTGGCTCCCTCTTTTTTTATTTCTTTTATTTTCAGGACTTACGTAGTTAAAACGAGTTTGGTAGATTCTGGGTGATTTTTCGCGGGCGCAGCCTGCGAAAAGCGTAAGTCCTCATTTCTTTACTTGTGCGATTTCTGATATCAACGCTGCCTGATGTCGGATTCATCCCAGTGTCACATCTAGCACCAGCATCAGCACAAAGCCAACCATCACCCCAACAGTGGCGGCCTTTTCGTAGCCCAGCCGATGCGATTCGGGAATGATTTCATCGCTGATCACAAACAGCATTGCCCCCGCCGCAAAGCCCATGGCCAGCGGCAAAATCGCAGAAAATAGTATTTTTTTTAAGGCTC
>RFIF01000571.1 GCA_003695655.1 Cyanobacteria bacterium J069 | reverse complement strand
GGCGTGCTGCTGGGCGGTGTGCCGGGGGTAAAGCCTGGTAAGGTCGTGATTTTGGGCGGCGGCGTCGTCGGCACCGAAGCCGCCAAGATGGCGGTGGGACTGGGCGCACAGGTGCAGATTTTTGATATTAACGTCGAGCGGTTGTCTTATCTGGAAACGCTGTTTGGCTCTCGCGTCGAGCTACTCTATAGCAACTCCGCTGAGATTGAGGCGGCGGTTGCCAGCGCTGATTTGCTGATTGGTGCGGTGCTGGTTCCCGGTCGCCGCGCCCCAATTCTTGTGCCTGCCAGTCTGGTTAAGCAGATGCGGACTGGCTCCGTCATTGTGGATGTGGCGGTCGATCAGGGTGGCTGTGTCGAAACGCTGCATCCTACCTCCCACACGCAGCCCACCTACGAGGTGTCGGGTGTGGTTCACTACGGTGTGCCCAATATGCCAGGAGCCGTTCCCTGGACGGCGACCCAGGCGTTGAACAACAGCACGCTGCCCTATGTGGTGAAGCTGGCAAATCAGGGTCTAAAAGCATTAGAAACAGATGAAGCGCTGGCTAAGGGGCTAACGGTGCAGGCGCATCGGCTGGTGCATCCCGCTGTGCAGCAGGTGTTTCCCGATCTGGCATAACCCTGATGAGCGGCGGACTCACGTAGCCCCTGGATTGATGGGCATCGAACTCACGCCATAAAACTCGATCCCAAAAAGTACGGCAAGCAAAAGCACGGACATCTCTCAGATGTCTGTGCCGAAGGTTGAACGTCTATAAAGCCGTTTTTGGCCTTAACCTTTCCAGCGCTGAACTGCTTCAGCAATGCGACGGCCATAGCGCTCGGAGGTGAGGCGATCGCCCTCATCCAGGGTTGCCGGGGTCTGCCCCGAAAAGTCGGGAACGGTAAAGCCCATCACGCCCAAGAATGACCCCAAACGGTTTACACCCAGATCGTTGTAGCCCATCTCGGAGTTGCCAACCCAGACCATGCTATGCTGGGCGGCGTTGATTGCCAGATAGAGCAGCGTGCCCTGCTTATCGCCGCTGGGAGAACCAGAATGGGTGAAGCCACCCGCAATTTTGTCTTTCCAGCCCTGCTGCGCCCAGACGGAACTGGCAGCATCGATAAAGGCTTTGAACTGAGCCGCGACGCCACCCATATAGGTGGGCGAGCCAAAGATGATGGCATCTGCCGCGTTGAGGGCGTCTAGGGTGGCGGCGTCTTGCCAACGCCCATTGACAATTTGCTCACCAGTCAGGGGCAGCACTTTGACCTCTGTATTAGAAACCTGGCTGGCTCCGGCCGCAACTGCTTCTGCCATGAGTTTCGTATGGCCCGAACCTGAAAAATAGACAATCGCAACTGTCGGCATACCTGCGTCCTTCGCTTCTATTCGCTAGTTTTTGACAAACCGTAGGGCGGGATGAAGTCTTTGCAATGGCTTTGTCATGACTTGGTTACTACAGAACCGTCATCACAGAAGGCATTACAGAACGGTCATTACAGAACAATACTTAGTCTCATTCTGTAACTAAGTTCAGACTTAGCGTATAACGGAGATACCAACAGAAACAAGACAGCACTTTGAGGTAAGTCAGTATGCTGCGGGTAACTGCTACCACGCGCCAAGAGGCGGAAGCTTGCCCTGTGCGAGATGTGCTCGACCGCATGGGCGACAAGTGGAGTTTGCTGATTCTGTGTGCGCTGGCGGATGGCAAGCTGCGGTTTATGGATATCAAGCGGGCGATCGGCGATGTGTCGCAGCGAATGCTGACGCAGACGCTCCGACACCTGGAGCGCGATGGATACATTACGCGCACTATTTTTCCCACAGTGCCGCCGCGAGTTGAGTATGAACTGAGCGGCCTGGGGCGATCGCTGTTAGTCCCCGTCAAGCAACTAATTGGCTGGGCCGAAACGCACCACCCGGCGATCGTCGCTGCTCGCGATCGCTACGATTCTCGTCTGATGACAGCTTCCCAGCCAGTTGCCGCAACTGACCCTACCGAAGCTCAAGCGTAGCGATCGCCTGCTGAAACACCGGGTCATTCTGCGGGCCGCTGAGCGTCACCAGTCGCCGCCGATCGGCTGTGAAAAATGCGACATTCGCAATCTCAATCTCGTCGTGCATATCGGTGTAGGTGTACACCGCAAATTCCTTGCCGCCCTCAGTCACCAAACGAATCTGCGAGTCCAGCCAGGTGCTGTTTGCCCGAATGGCCTGCTCTAGTCCCCGGCTGCCTGCGGGCACCGCATCTAGGCTTAATTCCAGGCTGGAAAACCAGCCGCCCTCGCCGTAGCCTGCCTGCGTGATGCACTGGATATAGAGGTAGTCCGACGGGTTCATGATGCTGACTTGACCACCTTGCCGCCCCATAGCGCGATAGTTGGCGGGAATTTGAAAGGCTAGCCCAAGCTGGGTGTTTTCGTAGCGGCGGGTTTCTCTGGACGGCTCCACAGTGCCTGGATATTCGCAGGCGATCGCGGGCGGTGTCCATACGGGTGCGCCAATAACGGGTGCGCCGATAGTTGCCAAGCACAGCAGGAAACGCCAGGCCCATTTGGCGGATACGGACGGCTTTAATCTCAAGAGGTGGAGATGAATCATTGAAATCGATTGGAAAGGGGTGGGTGATGTTGGCAAGAGTGGTTTGATAACAATGCCAGGAGGTTTCGCTAAAGAGTCTCCTGTATCTTAGGTTTCCCCTCCAATCGGGCATCCTCAGCAGGATAGAATGAGGATTCTGGAAATTTTTCCAGCCCTTTTTGAAAGAAACTCAATGGTTATTGCAATGCTGGTTGCAGGCTTAGTCCTGCTGGTGGTAGGGGCCGAGGCGCTGGTGCGGGGCGCATCAAAACTGGCGGCGATCGCCGGAATTTCGCCCTTGATTATCGGGCTGACGATTGTCGCCTATGGCACCAGCGCCCCCGAAATGGCCGTGAGCATTCTGTCGAGTTACGCCGGACAGCCCGATATTGCAGTGGGAAATGTCGTTGGCAGCAACATTTTCAATATCCTGCTGATTTTGGGCGTGTCGTCCCTGGTGGCTCCGCTGATAGTGGCGCAGCAGCTCATTCGGCTGGATGTGCCAATCATGATTGGTGTGTCGTTTTTGATGCTGCTGTTTGGGCTGGATGGGCGGATCGGTCGCTCCGACGGCATAATTCTCTTTTTGGGCGCGATCGCCTACACGCTGTTTTTGGTTTATCAGAGCCGCAAAGAGCAAAACCTTGATGTCCAGCAAGAATATCAGCAGGAGTATGCAGATCGAGCATCGGGGGGCGATCGCTCTGTAACCATGACTTGGCTGATTAACCTGTCCTACATTGCCGGCGGGCTGGTGCTGCTGGTGTGGGGATCGCGCTGGCTGGTTGATAGCGCTGTGGCGATCGCCCGTTCCGTCGGCGTCAGCGAGCTAGTCATCGGCCTCACAATTGTCTCCGCAGGCACCTCGCTGCCAGAACTGGCCACTTCCGTCGTCGCCAGCTTCAAGGGCGAACGCGACATCGCCGTGGGCAACGTGGTGGGCAGCAATATTTTCAACATCCTGGCAGTGCTGGGGCTGTCGGCGGCGGTGTCTCCCAGTGGGCTACTCATTTCGGATGCGGTTTTGCGGTTCGATGGGCTGGTGATGGTAGCTGTGGCGATCGCCTGTCTGCCCATCTTCTTCACGGGCAACCTGATTACTCGCTGGGAAGGGTTTGTGTTTATCGGCTACTATGCTGCCTACACGCTGTACCTGATCCTCGACTCGACTCAGCACGCTATCCTGCCGCTGTATAGCCGGGTCATGTTTATGTTTGTGCTGCCGCTGACGGTGCTGACCATTGCCGTCATTACCCTCCGCGAAGTTCGGCGCTCTCGCCAGCGCCAGAAATCACCTCTCAAAGAGCCGCCCGCTCAATAGTCTAATAGTCCAGGGTTGGTCTAGAGCTAGTCTAGAGCACGTCATCCATCACTTCAGAATCCTCAAAGCAGCAGCACAATCGCGCCTGCTCCAGCGCACCAAGCTAGGGACTGAAACCCCTAAAGAATAGCGGTATGCCGACCATTGATGACATCCCGTGAGACATCCCGTGAGACATCCCGTGAAGTTGTTTGCCCTGGGGTTGCAGCCGCAAGCTTTCCGGCTACAACTCTCAATCTGCGCCCTGTCCAAATCCCCCGTCTGTGAGACAATGGGAAATGCTGCTGTTAGTACCCGTTAGGTGGTTTTGTGAGTTTTTCTGAGATGACTTCTGCAACCCAGACCATGCCCCAGCGGGCGGTTTTCCCGTTTACGGCGATCGTGGGGCAGGAAGAAATGAAATTGGCCCTGCTGCTGAATGTGATCGACCCCAAGATTGGTGGGGTCATGATCATGGGCGATCGCGGCACTGGCAAAACCACCACGATCCGAGCGCTGGCCGACCTCCTCCCCGAAATCGAAGTGGTGGCAGACGACCCCTTCGGCAGCTCCCCCCACGATCCTGACCTGATGAGCGATGATGTTCGCAAGCGGCTGAGCGCCGGAGAGACGCTGCCCGTCGCCCGCAAAAAAGTAATCATGGTCGATCTGCCGCTGGGTGCTACTGAAGATCGCGTCTGCGGCACAATCGATATCGAAAAAGCCCTTTCTGAAGGGGTGAAAGCCTTTGAGCCGGGTCTGCTGGCCAAAGCAAACCGGGGCATTTTATACGTAGATGAGGTCAACCTGCTAGACGATCACCTGGTGGATGTGCTGCTGGATTCTGCGGCCTCTGGCTGGAACACGGTCGAGCGCGAAGGGATCTCGATTCGCCACCCGGCAAAGTTTGTGCTGGTGGGGTCGGGTAATCCTGAAGAGGGGGAGTTGCGCCCGCAGTTGCTCGATCGCTTTGGGATGCACGCCGAAATTCGCACGGTCAAAGAGCCAGCGCTGCGAGTGGATATTGTGGAGCAACGGTCAGAGTTTGACCAAGACCCGAAGGCATTTCTTGCCAGGCACCAGGCAGAGCAGGATGCGCTTCAGCAGCGGATTGTCGATGCTCAAACCCGCCTGGCTGCGGTAAAAATTGACCGTGATCTCAAAGTGAAGATTTCCCGAGTCTGCTCAGAACTGGATGTGGACGGACTACGGGGCGACATTGTGACGAATCGCGCTTCCAAGGCGATCGCCGCACTCGAAGGCCGTACCGAAGTCACCGAGCAAGACATCCGCCGCGTCATCGGCCTCTGCCTGCGCCACCGCCTGCGCAAAGACCCACTCGAATCGATCGACTCAGGGTATAAGGTGGATAAAGTCTTCAGCCAGGTGTTTGGTGTGGCCGAGGAAGTCCTGCAAAATGGGGCTGTTGCAATCCGCTAAGCATCGCTTAAAGCCCATCCCGACTGGGGCTGGACTCAGTAAATTAATTGCGGTTAGGCAAAATGGCGGCATCCAGCCTAACCCCCAACCCCCAACCCCTAATGACCTGTATCCTTGGGCTAGATCCTGGACTGGCCACTCTTGGCTTTGGGGCGCTACGGTGCGAATCAGGGTCAGGTGTGCGATCGCCCGATCAGATCGAAGTGCTGGACTTCGGCGTCATCCGCACCCAGGCGGGCACCGAGATGGGCGATCGCCTTTGCACGATTTTTGACGACCTGCACGATTTGCTAAGCACGATCAAGCCCGACTTGATCGCCCTGGAAAAACTATTTTTCTATCGCATGGGCAACACGATCGCCGTCGCCCAGGCGCGCGGCGTGATTACGCTGGTGCTCGCTCAGCACAAGCTGCCTGTCATAGAGTTCACACCGGCCCAGGTCAAACAAGCCCTTACAGGCTACGGCAATGCTGACAAACTAGCCGTGCAGGAGGCCGTCGCCCGCGAGCTATCCCTCGCCAACATTCCCAAGCCAGACGATGCGGCTGATGCGCTGGCGATCGCCCTGGCAGCCTGGTTTCAGCAATAGTCAGTGATTGGGCGGCGCTTACGCTTCCGCTGGCGGATCATCCCGGTCATTCTCAGGGTTTCCCTCCAGATCCTCCGGGCGCAAGCCCCAGCACTCCAGCAAGTCACCGTCGCTCTCCATCCGGCTCACCCCATGCTCGGTAATCAGGTAAGTGCCCGAGTCGTCCTGCATCTGGATCATGATGTCTCCCGCTGAGTCATCATCGACAATTTCGACTTCTGTCTCGTCAGCATGTTGCAAAGTGGCGATCGCATCGGGATCTCCCTTCGCTGCCAAAATCTTTAGCAGATTTAGCGTCGTGTAATGAATTGAGCGAGGAACACGTTCGGTCATAGCTATGCTGAAATAAACAACTTTAAAAAATCCAAACGCAAAATTCGAGTCTGTCAAACTTGAACTGCACCAATTTGCGTTTCCCAAGACATTCATTTCCAGACACTTACAGCATCTCTGAAATTTTGCAAACACTCCTCAGCCTATGTATCTCACGAGCTTTCACCATGTTGCCCTCATCTGTTCCAATTACGAACGCTCAAAGCATTTCTATACCGAGGTTCTAGGCTTTCAGATCGTGCAAGAAACTTACCGCGCAGCCCGTCAATCTTACAAACTTGACCTAGCTCTGCCATTGGAAACTTCTGAAAACCTGACTTGCGCCTATCGTCTGGAATTGTTCTCCTTTCCAGACCCACCGCCGCGCCCATCGCGTCCCGAAGCCTGCGGACTGCGCCACCTGGCGTTTACCACACCAGACTTAGACAGCGTTGTGGCCCACTTACAGGCTCAAGGCATCGCTGTAGAACCAATTCGAGTCGATGAGCTGACCGAGAAGCGCTTCACTTTCGTTCAAGACCCTGACGGCCTGCCACTAGAGCTATATGAAGCATAGGCGATGTTAACCGCCGCCGCTTCTAACTGCAAACGCCGCAAAAAAGCAAAAAAAACGGGCTAACCCGTTCTAGGTTAACCCGTCAATTGGGAACGCTCGAAGAAATTACTTTTGCACCACCAGCTTCACATTGGCATTTTGCAGACCGGGGCGCTTCACTTCGGCTAGCGTCTTGTTGACGGCATACTTCTGGTTGATCGAGTTGATCAGCTCAGTCTGGTTGTGCTTCTTAGCAACACCCCAGAGGTCAGCAATCAGGTCGAACGAACCATCGGCATTGCGAGACCAGCCCAGGTCATACTCGCCTTCGAGGACAGCAACGATGTCGGAGCGGACACGCTGGCCGTTGTAGCCGCGAACATCAGCTTCGGTCTTTACAGAGATACCCAGATCCCGTAGGGAAGCCTTGAGGATTTCGGCATCGGTGATTTTGGTGCGCAGAGTGCTAAAGTGAGACATTTCGGATTTCCTCCTGTAGGGAAAACTGAGAGAGACAACGTTTTTGGGTAGGTAGTACCGCTCGGCTCAGCCTTTGGAGGGCAAACAGAAGCGGCTATTTCGATTAGACTGCTAGCGATGTGCTAGCCTTTCCTTCTGTTGGGAGCAGAAGAGAAAGCCCGTTTAACTCCACTCCAGCCGCTTATATTCTTCTTCGCGGCTTCGCTCTTCAGCGATGGAAGTGGCGGCAGGTCGCGCGCGCTGCCTCGCCCATTCCCGTAGGGCGACTACCTGCTCAGCCATCGTCTTCGACAACGGAAGCGTCGATTTGACGGCAGCAATAATATCTAGCTGAGTAAACTCTCGGTCTTGAGCAAAGGCTTCATACATCGCAGCCACTACGGCTTGCTCAATCTCCGCACCGGAGAACCCACAGACCACATTTACCTGACGACTGGCTCCTGAATTTGGATCAGTGACCGTAACTGTGGCGTCAACCTCAGAAATTTTGGCAAGCTGCTCCAAATCAAAGCGGGTAATATCATTGCGGCGCTTAGCCAAATGGATGCGAAAAATATCTTTCCGCTCCTCAGGCGTGGGCAGATCGACAAAGAAGATTTCGTCGAACCGACCCTTGCGCAGAAACTCGCCCGGCAGCCGATCGACTCGGTTTGCCGTCGCCATCACAAATACAGGTGAAGTCTTCTCCTGCATCCAGGTCAAAAAGGAGCCAAAGATGCGGCTTGAGGTTCCACCATCTGAGTCCGCAGAACCAGCGCTGCCTGCAAAAGACTTGTCTAGCTCATCAATAAACAGAATAGCAGGAGAGATAGATTCGGCGGTCTTGAGGGCGCTCCGCAGATTGGCTTCCGAACGACCCACCATCGAGCCATCGTAGACACGACCCATATCGAGCCTCAGCAAGGGCAGCCCCCACAGCCGGGAAGTAGTCTTAGCAATCAAAGACTTGCCGCAGCCGGGAACGCCTAAAATCAGCATCCCTTTCGGTTGGGGTAACCCATACTCGCGGGCCCGCTCTGTAAAAGCGTTAGAGCGCTGGCGCAACCAGGATTTCAGTTCTTCTAAGCCACCAACGGAGTCGATGGTGCTATCTTCTTCCAGGTACTCCAGGATACCGTTGCGGCGGATCAGTTGCTTCTTCTCAGAGAGAACCACTTCTACTTCCGCTTCAGTCAGCTTACCTGCAGAGACTTGAGCCTTACGATAAACCTTTTCCGCTTCGTCTTTCGTCAGCCCTAGGGCAGCCTTTAGCAGTTTCTCGCGTGTGTCTGTGGTGATGCGACGAACGGGGCGAGACTGATCGAGCTGATGGGTCAGTACCTGGTTTAGTTCTGCCATGTCAGGCAGGGGATAGTCTAAAACCGCAACCTCTTTTTCTAGCTCGATGGGAATATTTTGAACCGGAGACATCAGGAGGATGGTCTTCTGCGCGTCTTTGAAGCTAGCGATCGCATCTCTCAACCAGCGCGTCACGGCAGGCGAGTCAATAAACGGATGCAGATCTTTGAAGACAAAAATTCCTGGCTCTCGCTGGCGGATGACCCACTCAATTGCCGCTTCGGGAGAAACCGTGTTGTGTTGGGTGATGTTGCGAGGCTGCCCAAACTCCACGATCCCGTGGGTTACAGTCCAAATAAATACTCGTCTCAGAGGCTTGATTTGGGCGATCGCCGCGATGGTTTGCTCTGCCCGCTCTTCCTCAGAGGTTACGAGATAGATCAGAGGATATTGCGCTTGAACTAAGACGTTTAGCTCTTCTCTCATGTCGTCAACCTGCTATGGACAGTGGAAAACATCTGCAATCAGCCGTCGATACAAACTCTAAACCTTGAAACCAGTAAGCCTAGTATCAACAAACTTACAGACGCCTAACCCAATAGATGCAAACCTAATAGATGCAAACCTACAAATTTGCCAGAGCGACTGCGGAACACACCCTCAAAAACCATTCACTCTTAGAACCCGAGTTAAGACTAGCGCGAACACTAGCAGGGAACCAAACTCTCTTCTCCAGGACGAGCAAATCCCTCAACCGTCGCCTCAGAATGGGGAACTGCTGGATGAGTTGCTGAAACTCGCTCTACAAGATCATGAGCCTCTGATCTAACACCGACGCGACCCATCAGTGAAACCAGTTCACCATCTCGAACCACGTAAGAGCCTTCACAATCAGGACAGTTGTATACTCGATGAGTCTGCCCATGTGATACGCCTCCGGCGGATGCCTCTATCTCATCCACCACTTGTGGGTGATCTAAATAGAAGCCGATTGCACGTTCCACAATGCTAGACATCGCTTCAGCATCTACCGCCGCCTTGATTTTTAGCTTGCGGTGAAGCTCTCGTGGAACATACAGGGTGAGTTTACTCTTCTCTTGCATATTGATTTCGCGATTGATACCCGGGTATGTCGTCTAACAATAGAGGTTTGGTTTGGGAGCTGTCAAGACGTCATCCCGTCATGACGGCAGTTTTGTTACATAAGTTCATGATGCGTGCTGTCGGCGATCGCCTACTGTGGGCTGATGTGATGCCCAAGAACTCTGCAACAGCAGCTTTAGAGGCGGATCAGTCGCCCTTAAACTCCGCATCTCCAGAGCAATCGCCCAGTCCGATGTGTCTGTGCCGAGGGACTGGCTCCGGCTGGACGCAGCGACTTGGCAGGTGGATGGGGCTGGGGCTGGTCGTCGGGTTGGCAAGCTGCGCTCGTCCTGCGGTGGAAAGCGTGCGCACGTGGAAAGTCTATCAAAACCCCAACTATGGGTTTGAGTTTCCCTATCCAGATAACTGGGTGCCCGCCCCCCTCTCAGATAGCCAGGACGGTCGGCGATTTCGCAATCCCTACAGCACTGATGTTGAAATTCTGGGCTGGGCCAGCCATGTGTCCTCAGTGCTGGGAGACTCTTCGGAGCAGGTTCGCCGGAGCGTGCTGGCTGCGCCGAACTTTACAACGCGACAGGGGCTGCGGGGGCAACTGCGCGTAGAAATTGGCCCCACGGTGAGCCTAATGACGCTGACGCTCACTGAGGATGGTGTGGTGTATTTTTGGCAGGGGCGATCGCCCAGCGGCCAGTTTTCTCAGTACTATGAGTTTTTCAACTATGTTGCCAGGCAATACTACGTCGCGCCTGCTGCCAAGCCCCAGACAGAGAAATGATCCAGATTTAATTCCCGCTCAAGCAGGAGCCAGTTCTGTCGCCTCTGCCCGCAAATGGCTCAAATTTTTCCGGCAAGGTGAGCGAGCTGGCGCATGTTTAATAGGCGCATGGTTTGCCCGGCAGGGTCAATCTGAATCCAGCCCTTGCTGTCTAACTTTTCCATAATTTTGGCGGCGTCGTCTGGATTAATATCCGTCACGTCTGCCAAATCTTTGACCGGAATGTTGAAAATCTCAGTGCCCTGAGGGGTAGGTTTGCCATAGTTTTCACCCAGTAGCACCAGTGTATTGGCTAACTTGATGGCTGGTGCCCGGTGCTGAATCTGAAAGCGGAAATTAGTCTGCCGCAGCCGTCGTACCATCAGTTGCAGCATTTTGTGATGCAACTGAGAGTCTTTAAAGAGAGTCTGGATGAAGCGCTGGGCAGAGATGCTGAGCAGTTTAACTGGCGACAGAGCTACCACATCGGTGGAACGGGGCGATTCGTCTAGAATTGCCATTTCACCAAAGAAGTCGCCTCGCCCTAGAATGGCTAGCGTAACGACTTCTTCACCAGAGTGGCGGCGTACTTTGACCCAGCCTGACTCAACAAAATAAACGGCGTTGCCCCAAGCGTCTTCCATGAGCACGGCGCGTCCGGCAGGATATTCATGCTCAACTGCGATCGAAAGCAGCCACTCTAAGGTTTCTGGGCTGGCCGAGCTAAACAGAGGGAACAGGTCACTAAATGCGGTAGTCTGCATGAAGAACGTCCTGGGTAGGAAGTCGAGCGTCTTTCCGAGGGGTACTTGCGCGCAGATAAATTTGCGCGAAGATCAACAGACTGGCGAGACGCAAGATGGAACAGGGAGGGCACTTGCCAAGGTTAGAATACCCAAGACTTGGTAAAAGCTAGCAGCTTGGTGTGGCTGGCAAGGGCCCTCGAAACGAAGCCCTCGAAACGATTGAGAATTCAATTGGCGTTGCTGAATGACGCTATGATTTCGTCGGATTGAGGACAGAGCCTCAAGGCTTTCAGAAACTATTTCATAGACCGATTCAGCAATGCCATTCAATTAATACTCATCGAGATCTTTGATCATCTTTGAGATCAATATCTAATCAATAGACTTGTTGTGAAATAATGGGAAAAATCGCTGAAACGCTTGTACAGGTTGGATTTCGATGATTTTACCGGAAAATCGCCGAAACGCTTACCAGGCAAAGATTTCAAGAATTTTTGAGCTTATTACCCAACAACTCTAATATCTAAGGGGTCACTATCTATGGTGTTATTCAGACACCACACATAAAGCACACAGAGCTAGAGCACACAGAGCCAGGTAGAGCGAGATGGTAAATCTAGGGTATCACGGCGTTTAGCTCACCTCGGCGATCGCCTGCTGGAGGGGCGATCGCAGCGTTTCAATGTACTGCGGCCAGCCCACCAAAATAGGCTGATGATGGGTCAGCGTGTCGAGATCGAGGGCGGATTCGTCAAATCTGATGGGGTTGCCCACCAGGTCACAGCACACCAGCCCCGCTGCCTGGGCCAGCGCCAGCGGCCCGACCGTGTCCCACAGCTTGACCCGGCGATTTAGATAGAGGTAAAGCCCGGCGCGTCCCTGGATCACTTCCAGCACCTTTAGCCCAAAGCTGCCAATGAAGCCAAACTGCGCCTGGGGAATATGGCGTAGAATTGCGTCGCCGTAGCGGCGGGCGTCTTTGGTGCCGATTAGGATGGGGCAGCGATCGCCCGTCAGCGGCGGCTCCGTGGGTACAAGGGGGGCGATCGCCTGTGTAGCCGTCTGGGTAAACAGACCCTGCTCGCGGCCGCCAAAATAAAGCTGGTCAAACACGGGCGCATAGACCCAGCCAGACTGGGGTTGCTCTGCAACCAATTCGCCAACCATGACCGAATAGTGGGGTTTGCCGTGGATAAAGTCTTCGGTGCCATCCAGCGGATCGACCAGCCAAAGCCGCCCGTGATGCTGTGAGAAGTTTTGGCGAGAGGCGGCGTTTTCCTCAGAAATCACGCCATCTTCTGGAAACAGCTCGGATAGTCCACCCGCAAGCTGCGCGTCGAGCGCCCGATCAACATCGGTGACGTAGTCGTCCAGCCCTTTTTCGTAGACCTTGAACGAGCCGGCTGCCATGTCGAGCGATCGCCTGCCGCAAGCGACGACGAGGCGACCGATCGCCGCGAGCTGATCGTCCGAAAGCTTCTGCATTTCTTCTCCACACAAGGTTCCGTCCTCATCATAGACCGCATCCTGCGATCGCCACGCAACCGCTAATGTTGTCGCCACTGTGACGGTTCTGCGGTTCATTTCCAGAAATAATCAACTTGGTGGAGTCTGCTGCCAATGGGACAGATATTTTCTTAGAATTGCGCTGAAGACACTGTGAGCAACCCGTAAAAGCTATTGATCCAATATTTTGATCCAAATATATTGATCGAATAATTGACCAGGTATTTGACCAGGTTTAGATCTTAGGTGCTGCTTCCTGCGCTTTCCTAAGACGCAGATAGTTAGGTAAGTTGGGGATGGGTGCGTCATGCTTGTATTAGAGCTTCTATTGGCGATGATATTGGCGATGATCGACGAGGCTCCTTTCTTTTAGGGTCTAGCCAACTCAGTCATTGATAAAGCCCGACCAAGCCCAAGCCCGACCAAGCCCGACCAAGCCCCACCAAGCTCCGCCAAGCCTTAATTAATTTGGCCCTCTAACTTGCTGAATCTAACTTGCCGAAATTTTCTGCCCTTGTTGGCAGTGCTGGTTAGACCTTTCACCTGCATGTTCACTTGCAATCTCACTCCGGCTGCAAATTCTAATTGGTTCCCCCCGCCGCTCCAGAAAAGTTAGTGCTCTATGGCTGGCAAGATTTACTCCTTTTATCGCACTTCTCCCGCTCGCACCTCTCTGGTGCATCCAACGAGTGGGCGCAATCCGCTGGTCTATCGGGCGGTCGTCCTCATGCTGCTGATTACGGGCATGATGGGCGCGTTTGTCTATCGCCTGTCGGAGTTGCAGATTTTTGCAGGGGAGCATAATCGGGAGCTGGCTGAGCAAAATCGGGTGCGGCGGATTCCGCTGGTGTCTGACCGGGGCACTGTCAGCGATCGCCACGGCAAACTCCTCGCCAGCAGCCAGATCTCGCGCTATGTCTATCTGTGGCCGCGCCAGCACTCGCCCCGAGAATGGCAGGAAATCGCTGTGCGTCTGTCCCCTACCCTCGATGTTAGCCCCCAAGAAATTCTGAGTCGGCTAGAAAAGGCGGGCTATACATCTCTGCTGCCTGTGCGAGTGGGTCGCCAGCTCTCGCCGGACGTGTTTGTGGCGGTGGCTGAGCAATTGCCCAAATGGCCTGGCGTGGAAATTTTGACTGGTTCCTCCCGCAAGTATCCCAACAATGGGCTGGCGGCTCATGTGCTGGGCTACATCGGAGAGGCTACCGAAGCAGATATGGCTGAGAATCCTGACTATCCCAGCGGCATGATCGTGGGCAAGATGGGCATTGAGCGGCTGGCCAATGCGCAACTCCAGGGCAAATGGGGTGGGCGGCTGGTGGAAGTGGATGCCCGTGGTCAAGAGTCGCGCCTGCTGGGTGAGCAGCCGCCGCTCAGCGGAGAGTCGGTGCGGCTGACGCTGGACTTGGATTTGCAGCGTACAGCAGAAAAGGCCCTGGGCGGCCGGCGCGGTGCAGCCGTGGTGCTCAATGTGAAAACGGGTGAGGTGCTGGCGCTGGCCAGTTCACCGACGTTTGACCCCAATATGTTCACCCGCAGCGTTACTGAAGCCGAGTGGCAAAAGCTGCAAAAGGGAGATCAGCCTTTTTTGAATCGCGCCCTGCAAGGCTATCCACCCGGTAGTACGTTCAAAGTGGTGACGGCAGCGGCCGGCATGGAATCTGGCAAGTTTTCGCCCCAGTCGCGGGTGGGCACTTCGGCGTTTCTGAGCGTGGGGGGACACCAGTTTTGGGAAAGCAGCCGCCGTGGGTTTGGGTCGATTGGCTTTCGGGATGCGCTGGCCTATAGCAGCAACACCTTTTTCTTTCGGGTGGGCATGTCGGTCGGGCCAGAGGCGATCGCCCGCTGGGGCAAGGCGCTGGGCATTGGCGCAGAGTCGAAGCTGGGTCTGGAGGGTGCCAGCCTGGGGAGCATGCCCACGCCGGACGAAAAAGAAGACCTCTATGGCGAACCCTGGTATCTCGGCGATACGATTAGCATGTCGATCGGGCAAGGGCTGGTGCAGGCGACGCCGCTGGAGCTGGCCGTGATGACTGCGGCGATCGCCAATGGCGGCCAGCGCGTCCAGCCCCACCTGTTGATGTCTCAAACCCAGCAGCCTGACATGCAGCCAGTGCCCACGGGGATCAAGCCTGAAACCATCAAGGCGATTCAGGAAGGACTCGTCGCCGTGGTGCAAAAGGGTACAGGTCGCCGACTCAACGACGGCTCGATTCCCCTAACGGCGGGCAAAACTGGCACCTCGGAAGTAGGACCCGGACGCAAGCCCAACGCCATGTATATTGGCTATGGCCCAGTCAGCGATCCCCAAATTGCGATCGCCGTTGTGGTGGAAAATGGGGGCTATGGCGGCGTAGCAGCGCTGCCGGTGGCGCATGAAGTGTTTAAGGTCTACTTCAGTCAGAAATGATTCGAGCAAGTTCAGCCCGGCACATTGCACCAGGCTGAACTTTTAGCCTGAACTTAGCCTGAACTTTGATCTTTGCTAAAGCGGCGGCAATTCCCCCAGAATTGTAAACCGGACGTGGTTAATTGCCAGTTCGCCAATCGACACGTCTACATCATTCGTGGGCGTGCGGATGGTTTCAAACGAAATGCCCTTAGCCATTTCGGCATGGAACCAGGGCAGCCCCATGAAAAAGCGCGTGGGATACGGGCCGCCCTCCACCACATCATCGACATTGGACTCCATCGGCAGCCAGCCAAAGCCCGGAATGTAGAACTCGATCCAGACATGGTTAAACTCTGGCTCTAGCGGCATCTGCTGGCGATCGGCGTAGGGCGGACACTTGTAGCGACCGACCGTGCGGCAGGCGATGCCATTTAGCCGGGCCAGCGCCAGCAAAAGCCCCACATATTCGCCGCAAGACCCCGTGCCCCGCTCTAGGGCGATGTCGGGCGTGTCGATATGGGGTTTGATGCTGTAGGAGAGGCGATCGTAGACATAATTACGAATTTTGAGAATCTTGCGGAGCAGGTTAGTTTCCGTGCCGATCGCCTCTCGGGCCGCGGCCCGAATTACCGGTGAATCCATCATCAGGTCGTCGTCATCGATCAAGTAGCGCGACTGAAACTCCAGCGACAGGGGCGGAATCTTGTCCACATCGTCGTAGGTAAACTGGTACTTGATGCCGCGCACCTCCAGCAGCGCCTTCCAGCCAAACACATGGCTTTCGTGCGGATGCAGTTTGTCAAACTTGAACACGGCAACGCGCTGCCCGTCCTGCATTTCCTCGGTGAAGGGAATGCCGATCGGCTCCACCTGGCGCAGCGTCTGGCGGGGTGTTTCGGCGGGGAGGGCGATGCGCCATTCCAGATTATTGACCTCTACAGCATCTAGCGGCGACAGCTCCTCGGCATAAATCATTTCCACCAAAAACCCATTGGACAGCGTGTAGTGATGCTGGGGGTCGTAGCGGAAATAGAGCGGATGAATAAAGGTGCGATCGCGGAAGGTCAGGTCATAGGGCAGGTCGGGATTGTTGGGATCGTCACGTATGTAGGCTTCCTCAAAGGAATAGACGATGTACAGCACCTCGTCGCCCGTCGTGGGATCGGGATAAAATGCCAGACCGCTGGGGCTGTCGTAGGGCGTTAGCAGGCTAAACCGCAGCTCGCCCGTGGCGCGATCCATACAATAAACGGTACGCTCCAGGCGATCGCACACCCACAACTCCTCGCCGCGAAAGGTGATGTTTTCGATGCCCACACCCGGTGCGGCAAAGCGAGTGATTTCGCGCTGCGTTTCTGCGTCGAAGATCAGGATTGCGCCCGCTTTCTGGCAGGTTACATAGACCGCATTGTTGTAAACCGCGACGCCATCGGCTGGATAGGGCAAGGTGACAAAGACTTCTGCATTCAGCTCGCCACTGCCCGCTAAATCTGCAAAAGAGCAGCGATAGACCACATTTTCCTGAGTGAACCAGAGCGTTTCTCCCGCCACTGCTAATCCACTGGCATCCAGGAAGCTCTGTGTATGTCTGGGGTTGAGAATGAGGGTGCTGTCGCTACCTGGATCAATCGCCACCAGGTAGCCTCGTACCGCATCCAGCGCCAGCAGCTTGCCATCCCGCAGCGCCAGCCCCCGCAGCATATACACTCCCACCGGACGAATCGTGCGGTGCAGCGTTGTGGCGTTTGACCGAATCACCAGGCGATCGCCTGGCTGTTCTGAAGCATCGGATAAGGCGGGTTCAAGCAGCATAAGGTTGCAGGGGTCAGGGATCAGGTTGCAGGGGTCAGGGGTCGGGTTGTAGCGTGCGGGGTTGGCGTGGCGACGGACAGTCAAGCCGTCTTACATCATAGGGAAAAGCAGCCAGAGACGTGTGTATCCAAATGATGGTTTGCTGACGGTGTTTGGGAAGTGCGTCTGGGGCGATCGCCCCAGATGCATGACACTGATGCCCCTACGCCCTTGCGCTCAGGGGCAGCACAGGCGCACGCTTACCGAATCTATTCCTAAATCCCCAATCCGACTGCTGCCAGGCAGGGGGCAATGGTTGCCAAAATAGACTCGGACAGCGCGGTATGGTCATAGCCGCCTTCTAGTCCAAAGGCGATCTTTGGCGTAATTTTCAGGCAGTAGCGAGTGAATACGGCATAATCTGACGGATTGAGACAGATACTTGCAAGCGGGTCGGCTCGGTTGGCATCGTAGCCAGCGCTGACCAGCAGCATATCAGGACGGAACGCCTCAAAAAAGGGCACGATTTCCTGTTCAAACAGCGGCTCATAGTCCGCCAGGGTGCTGCCGGCCGGCATGGGGAAGTTGCGCACGTTATTGTGCTGACCGCGATCGCCCGCTGCGCCCGTGCCCGGATACTGCGGATACT
>RFIF01000055.1 GCA_003695655.1 Cyanobacteria bacterium J069 | reverse complement strand
GGGGGAGAGGGGGAGAGCGGGAGAGCGGGAGAGCGGGAGAGCGCGCCAGCAATCCGTCACTCCAGTATTCTCTGACCCCTGACCCCTGATCCCTAAACCCTGACTCCTAACTCCTTCTAGGTAGGATTGTGCTGTCGAAAACTGGAGGCGGGGGAAGAAGGGCGATCGCGCCCAGCGCCTTGCCAGGTGTAGCATGTCGCGGGTGGGGCCGCCGCCGTGGTCGCCAACGCCGATCAGCCAGAGGGCATGGGGATGTCCGGTTTTTTGCTCAAACTGGGTGGCGTAGCGGGCCATCTTGAGCGGGTCGATGCCTTCGCCGATGGGCGCAGAGTGGAGGCTAAAGATGCGGCTGCTGTCGGGCGCTTCCCACCAAAAGACTTCGTGGGGAAACTCGTTGGTGTCGTTACAGCGCAGCTTTTGGGTAACGAAGAACTCGACGCCGCCCTGCTGCAAAAACTGCGGGAGCTGCCAGCAAAAGCCAAAGGTGTCGGGGAGCCAGGCGATCGCGCTTACTTGCCCAAACTTTTCCTGTACGTAGCGCTGGCCGTAGAGAATCTGGCGAGCCAGAGACTCTGCGCTAATCAGGTTTAGCTCCGGCTCCACCCACAGCCCAGCGGCAATTTCCCAGCGCCCCGTTGCCACCTGTGCCCGAATTGCTTCAAACAGGGCTGGCCGCTGCGCTTCCACCCAGGCATAGAGCGCGGGCGACGAGTGGGTAAAGATTAGCTCTGGAAATTCTGCCTGGAGCTGCAAGACAGATTTGAACGTGCGCTCTGCGGCATCCCAGGTGTCTGATACGGGCCACAGCCAGGCCAGATCCAGGTGGGCATGTCCTAGTAGAGAAATCTGTCGCTGCCGAATCCAGTCGCCAAAGGGCTGGAGGCGCTGGCGCAGGGCGCAGAGCGACTGGTCGAAGGCATCTGCGTTGGCAAGCTGGCTCCAGTCGAGGTGGGCGATTCCCGTAGGGATCGCTTCGCGCATCGCCTGCTCTAGTTCCGCCAATCGCTCTGGCGCGAAGGTTTCCACATAGTGTTGCACCACCGCCAGCTCATCCGCGACAAATCCCGGCTCTGGGCAAGGCTCTAGATCATAGTCGGGGCGTTCGTAGAGGAGGAGCGATCGCACCAGCGCTCCGTCATCATGCCCCGGACTCACCAGCCGCAGCGCTATGGCAATGCGCTCACCCGGCTGCACCCGCTCCCGCAGCACGATCCGCGCAGCGCAGTCAAACAGATCCCCCGCCTGCACCAGATGTCCGTCTACAAAGATTTGGGCGTCTTCAGCCCACCAGGTCAGTGCCAACCGCAGCGTCAGCCCCGTCAGCGGATAGCCAGCCAGGGTTTCGGGCACGACAATTTCCTGCGCCAGCCATAGAACTTGCCGCCCTCGCGGCCAGGGAATATGGCCTTTGGCATTGAGCGGAATGCTGTCCCAGGTGTGCCAGGCTGCGGGGGCGAGGGACTCGGCCAGCGCCAGATTGTCTGTCATCTTGCGTGTTGTGCAGCGCCAGTGGGTGAGGCGATCTTGCTGGGTTTGTTGCCGCAGGTGATCAAGGAAGGTCAGGAATGAGCGATCGATAGAATTCATGGCGCTTGACGAGGCAACTTGACGGGGTGACTTTAAGGGAGCGGGTGGTCGGAGGGCAAATCGTGAAAGCAGCAAAAATCTTCGCAGATGGCAACCCCAAAAAGGGAGGTCAAAATTTACGGATCATCGCGTCACAAATGTAACGACGGGGCTAACCCCTCAGTCGGCAATTCGGGTTAAACTCTGTAAAGAGTGTGCAAAGCGCAACTGCCTTTTTCGGATTCGCCGTTCTGCTCGTTCCAGCCTATTTGGGCTTCTCGCTATAATTGGAGCTTCGTGATCTCTAGCCCTCGCCACAGCAGCCTGTTGCAAACTCAATCCGCCTCCTGGGGTGGTTTCAGCAGGAAGTTTACGGGTGAGGTTTTGGGGTTATGTCCTTCCAGACGGCATGATTAGCCTGGCTGTCTTAGTAAGTCGGCAATTTCTAAGCCGGCGATTTCGGCATTGAGGCGGGCGTATTGGTGCTTTGAGGTAGATGGCCACACTCACCATACCGGATCGGCCACAACCTGGATCGGCGGCGAGTCTACAGATAGCTGCTGACGGCTGGTGTCGAAACTGCAAGGTTGGGGATAGAGGAGCCTCAAGGGCAGACAACTCACCGACCAGCCAAAGACTCGACAAGCCAAACTCTGTTTTGCGCCGCTATGGCTGTTTGAGTCCGCCCAACGGCTCAGTGGGTCAGTGGCTCAATTCGTAAATCGGATCGTTCACCGTGTAGAAATGACCGTGTAGAAGTCGCCATGTAGAAATTAGCAAAACTTGATCTTGCCTTCTCGGGCGATCGCCGTTTGCGTTTTGTCACCCCAGACCTGCCAAACCCCAATCTCCTAGTTTCAACTGAGCATCTTAATGGTTGTGGAAAAATTGAACGAGGGCTATCAACCGCAGCCACGAGGACGAGCCAATCGTTTTCAGCGGAACATTCCAAAAGCGCAGGAAGTAATCTACAACTACCTGCTAGAGATTGTGAAGGAGTGGTCGCCGGAAGAGGTGCTGGCAGAGTTTCGGCACCTGTTTATCCACCACGTCAACACGATTAGCTCTCACACGCTGCCCTCGCTCTACGAAATCGTTTTTGCCAACCAAGAGGCTGAGTTTCGCAACACGCTCAAGCGCTCTTGCTATATCTTGATCAACAACTGGGATCTCAGCCGCAGCCACCAGTCGATCCAGGCGTTGGTGCAGCTTTTCCGCGACCCCATTTTAGATAAACCCACCATGTCGCCTACGCTGCGGCGGCTGCGGGGCTGGCTCAAAAACTTTGTCGAGAGCGAAGACTTTCAAGAGCTGAAGCTGTTTGCCGCCCGCTATGACGATCAGCGCAAGCACTGGTCAGACCGCTACACGTCCTATCTGCTGGTGCCTCAATATATCGACCTGAATAACCCCGTCGAGCAGCGCAATGCTGCCCGCACGCTATCGAAGCAGCTCAAAGAACGCTTCAAGTTTGAGCTGGCGATGTATACTGCGCGATCGCAGAGCAACACCATTCCCGCGCTGAAGCCCAAAAACCCCACCATTATGGGCGACGACGTGCTGCGCCTGGTAAAGATGATTGTGGCCAAACGGGGCAATTTTAGCTATGCCAATCTGGCGCATATCTTCCTCAGCCAAACGCGGGGACTGCGCTATGAGGATTTTAAGCAGAGCCTGAAGAAGTATCTGGTGTTGTCGTCAGCGTCCCATGACCAGTCGCGATCGCTCAACGCCCAGATGGCAGAAAAGCTCGACGGGCTATACACTATTCACCATGACAAACCCATCGACGACGCGCTGCTGCTGCGCACGACCAATCGCATCATTAGCTACCTCACCACAGACAATCATCAAGAGCCGTCTCCGCTGTTTGTGCAACTGCTGATGGGGGGCAACCCGCTAACGCTGGTGATTGTGCTGCTGAAAATCGTCCTCATCTGTCCCTATTCGCGCACCCATTTGGAAGCCCGCATTGCCGACCTAGTGCAGTTCTACAAAGCATATCCAGAAGATGAGTGCCGCTGGGTGATCAATTTCTTCGAGATTTTTGATATCACAATGGCAATTTACGCCGAAAACATTGAGTTTAACCTGGTGGACATGAGCGCCACAGGCAGCGGCCCCCAGCGAGAAATCAGCCCGGCTCGGCTGGATGCCTACCGAGTGTTTTCGCAAATTAAAAGCAGCATTGAGGAAACAGAAGATCCGGCGCAGGTTGAATATGCCCTGTCGGAGCTGCTGGCAGACGAAGAAATATTCTCAGAGGAAGAGATTAGCGCCCTGGTTGAGGCGGCAGCAAACGGGGAGCTAGACGATCTGTAGGTAGCTAGAGACTGCGACGGGAGAACGCGGCTGGAGAACGCGGCTGGAGAACTGCGGGGCAATGGGTAAACGCACTAAGGAGCGGGTTGCTCGACCAGTTCGCGGCAGCCTGCCAGACCCAGTTGCGGCTGTTGCCGATAGGCTGCCTCGGCGACCCAGATGTGAAGGGTGCGATCGCGCTTAATCTCGTAAAGATATTCCACCGCCGGGTCAAAGCTGGTGCTGGCTTTGAGGTTTGAAAAATCGTCTTCGCAAAACTCAAACCCCAGCCGCACAATTACCTGCGCCGCCAGACAAGCGGGCGTATCGCCATGCTCGCCCACCAGCTCCCGCTCTTGCCAAAATGTCTCCAAAAACGGCTGGAGGATCGGCAGCAGGCGCTCAGGGGTGCCATTGCGGCTGGCGTAGATGACGATGGGGTTGCCTTCGATGAGGATATGGCAGGGAGTCGCTAGCATGGTCGCTCTTCGAGATGACTTAGATAGGTTACTCCTTTGGGGGGTTGGATTCAACTGTAATTCGCGCCGCCGTCCGCAGGATTTGCCCTGCCAGCACCGCCGCGCCAAACCCATTGTCGATATTTACCACGCCGATGCCCGCCGCGCAGGAGTTGAGCATCGTCAGCAGCGCCGCCAGCCCGTCAAAGCTGGCTCCATAGCCGACGCTAGTGGGCACGGCGAGCACGGGACAGTCGGCTAGACCGGCCACCACGCTGGGCAGCGCCCCCTCCATGCCCGCCACCACCACCAGCACATCGGCCGTCTGCACAAAGTGGCGGTTGCTCAGCAGGCGATGAATCCCTGCCACGCCCACATCCCACAGCCGCTGCACGCGGAACCCAGAGAGTTCGGCGGTGATGGCGGCTTCTTCTGCTACGGGCAGATCGGCCGTGCCCGCCGACAGCAGCGTGATGGTGCCAGGGTGGACGGGCTTAAGGACGGCGGGGGCGATCGCACAAATCCGCGCCATCGGGTAATAGACCGCATCGGCAACCTGCGATCGCACCTGTTCATAAACGGCGGACTCGATGCGCGTCGCCATCACCACGGGACTGCGCTGGCGCATGGTTTGCATAATTTGGGCAATTTGCTCTGGGGTTTTGCCGGGGCCCCAGATGGCTTCGGGAAAGCCGGTTCGCAGCGCCCGGTGATGGTCAATTTTGGCGAACTCCTCGACGGGTTCAAAGTCGAAGTGCTTGAGCTTGTCGAGCGCCACATCAGGGCTGACTTGTCCCCGGGCGACGGCGTTGAGGAGCTGGCGGAGGGCTTCGGGCGTAGACACGGGCAAAAGTTTAGGAATAAATGGCGGTTTTCTTAGCCTAACGGTTAACGAGCGGGGTTGGGGCGATCGCCCTACTCTCGTTTGCGACCCTGGCAGCCGGAGTGTATCGCACTTTCTAGACGAACCGCGAGAGGATGGTCTAGAGATCATCTAGAAAGGCTCTAGATAATTTCTAGAAATAAGGGAATGGTTCCTTGCTTGCCGGTGCAGATTCCCTAAGGCTGAGTTTTGTGCTTTATTTTCTAATTGCGGCGCTGCCTATTCTCACCGTTTTTGTGCTGCTGCTGGGAGCGCGGCTGCCGGCTGGTCGGGCCATGCCGATCGCCTATTTGGTAACGGTGGCGATCGCCCTCTGGATCTGGCGCGTGCCGGCGAGCTGGGTGGCGGCTTCTAGTATTCAGGGATTGTTTATTGCCCTGGAGATTTTGTATATCGTGTTTGGGGCGGTGCTGCTGCTCAACACACTGCAAGCCTCGGGCGCAATTCCAGCCATTCGGCAAAGCCTGTTATCAGTGTCGGGCGATCGCCGGGTGCAGGTGATCATCATCGCCTGGCTGTTTGGCAGCTTTATTGAAGGCGCGTCGGGCTTTGGGACGCCAGCCGTGATTTGCGTGCCGCTGCTGGTGGCGATCGGCTTTCCGGCGATGGCGGCGGTGCTGGTGGCGCTGATTATCCAGAGCACACCCTCCACCTTTGGCGCAGTAGGCACGCCCATCTTGATTGGCATCGATGCGGGGCTGGGCGGCGTGGAGGCAGTACAGATCCAGGCGGCCGCATTAGGGTTGACCTACCCGCAATATCTCAAGGCGATCGGGGCGGATGCGGGCGTGCTGCATGGCATTGTGGGCACGTTCATTCCGCTGATTTTGGCGGTGGTGCTGACGGTCTTTTTTGGCGATCGCCCTTCACTTCGCCAGGGGCTGGCTGCGTGGAAGTTTGCGCTGTTTGCGGGGCTGGCATTCACGCTGCCCTATGCCATCACTGCCAGCGTGCTGGGGCCCGAGTTTCCGACGATTATGGGCGGGCTGGTGGGGCTGGCGCTGGTGGTGCCCGTGGCTCGACAGGGCTGGCTCTTGCCCAAAGACCCGTGGGACTTTCCGCCGCGCGATCGCTGGGATGAAGCGTGGACGGGCATTACCGTTTCCTCAACGCCAGGCGATCGCGCCGAATTGCCAGGCGATCGCCCGCTCATGCATCCAGTCAGGGCCTGGTTGCCCTACGTGCTGGTGGGGCTGCTGCTGGTGATTTCGCGGGTGGTGTTGCCTGTGCAGTCTGCCCTCCGCGCCGTGCGAATTAGCTGGGTCGAGATTTTGGGAACCCCGCTGACGGCGACGATTTTGCCGCTTTATCTCCCGCCGACGATTTTGCTGGCGGTAGTGGGCATCACTTATGTTCTGCACCAGATGAAGCCTGCGGACTTGCAGCGGGCGATCGCCGACGCGGTTCCTGTGATTCGCAAGGTAACGCTGGCGCTGGGGGCAGCCGTGCTGATGGCGCGCGTGTTCATCAACTCCGGCACCAACGACAGCGGCCTCGCCAGTATGCCGCTGACTCTGGCAGATGCCATGTCGGCGATCGCCGGCCAAAGCTGGCCGCTGTTTGCCCCCCTGGTGGGGCTGATCGGCGCATTCGTCGCAGGCAGCGTCACCGTCAGCAATATGATGTTCTCGCTGTTCCAGTTTGGCGTGGCGGATCAGCTCAATCTCTCAACCCGACTCATTCTGGCGCTCCAGTGCGTCGGCGCGTCCGCAGGCAACATGATTTGCGTGTCCAACATTGTCGCTGCCGCCGCCACCGTTGGGCTGCTGGGGCGTGAGGGCATCATCATTCGCAAACTGCTGCTGCCCGCGTTTTATTACATCGGGCTGAGTGGGCTGCTGGGGCTGTTGTGGCAGTTGGTGCGTGGCGGGGTGATGGGGTGATGGGGTGATGGTTACTCCAACCCTCCAACCTTCCAACCGCTGGCAGCGTATCAAAAACCGTAACGTCGCTCTTCACGCGACTGTCCCGCTTTAGAGTAAGGGTGTTCACTCCTCATGCGCTCAGCAGCTTCGTCGGCTTCGTCGGGGCTGCTGTTTATTTTGGGTGAAACACTAGCCGCCAAAGGGCCAGAGCTGAAGCAGACGGTTGGCTGGATTGGGCAGCGTTACTTCGGCTGTCCATCCCACAGCCAGCCCCGTAATCGAAACGACGGTCAAGACGCCAAGCGACTGCCAGCGCCCCAACCTGGATTGCTGTAAATCGAGTCGCGCCAGGATTTCTGCGGCCACGACCACCAGAATATATTCAAATACGTGATACCAGACGAGGATGACCGCAACTGACATGGCGCTCAGCAGCACTAGCGTAAAATAGCCCAGACTGGACTGGAGCCACCGCCGCAGAAAGCGTCGCAGCCCCCGCGACCAGGCCGTTAGCAGCAGGGCCTGGGCCAGGGCAAAGACCAGCGCCAGCAACCAGACAATCCAGTTTTGAGTATTGTGATACAGGAACCAGCTAAAGCTGGTGTAGGCAGACAGCAGGAGCGTTAGAGAAACCCAGAGCATGAGCGGGTATGGTTAGAATACGAATCACTTCTGATATTTCTATAGGGTAGCGGCTACGGGGTAGCGGCTATAGGTTCGTAGATATAGCCTGGACTGGGCAGGTGGGAACGCACTGCTCGCAGACAATGCAGCGCGATCGCCCAAAGTTGAGCCGAAACGTCTGCGGGTCGAGGCTCAGCGCTTCGGTGGGGCAGACGCCTGTGCAAAGGCCGCAGTGAACGCAGAGGTCTTCATCGATCAAAATTTCTCGGCTGGCGGTGGAAATGCCAATATCTTGCGATCGCAGCCAGTCCAGCGCCGCATCCAGTTGGTCGATATCGCCCGACAACTCCACCACCAGCGTGCCGATCTGGTTGGGCGCGACCTGGGCACGAATGATGTTGGCCGCCACGTTAAAATCCTTAGCCAGCCGATAGGTGACGGGCATATGGACAGAGCGCTTCGGAAAAGTGAGGGTGACGCGCTTTTTCACGATGTTGGGGAGATAGGGCTACGCCGGAGTTGATAGCTTGATGGCTAGCTCTTGCGGCGTGGTGTCTTCGTAATACTCGAAGGGCTGATGAATCCAGGGATTGTCGTCCAGATACTCTATATAGTAGTCCGGCTTGACGATGGAGCAGGCTTTATACCAGAGGACGCCCGTGCGGATTTCGTCGATATAGAAGCCGTAGTTGTGGTTCAGCCATTCGACGCTGCGCTTGAGGCTGACGCCCGAATCGACCAAATCATCCACCAGCAGCACATGGCTGCCGAGGTTGGGCGTGGTCATGGCCAGATCCCGCGAAAAGGTAATCGCCCCGCGCGATCGCCCACCTGCGCCACTGTAGGACGCGGTAGATAGAATCGCCAGCGGCAGGTCAAAAATGCGCGACAGCAGATCGCCGACCCGCAGCCCGCCCCGCGCAATGCAGACAATCTGGTTAAATTCCCAGTCGGATTCATGAACCTTGACGGCAAGCTGTTCAATCAGACGGTGATAGTCGGGCCAGGAAACATAGAGATCTGACATGGGCAGAGAAGACGGGGGATGAGATGGGTAGAGATGTTTAGAGAGAGCAGCATTCACCTTAGGATGAATGGAATCAGCCAATTGCGCCACCCGAATCGCTTGCGATTTCACCTGAAGCGCTGCTGTAGAATGGCGGGGGCAAAAGCGATTCGGTAGCCTGTTGACCGGGATGCTCCGCATAGGCACTTGTCCAAACGGACATGATCTAGATGCAAGGCGGTTCAGGTAAACACTGCCCAGAAGCTCTGCCCCACCGAGCATACACATCTCGCACGGAGACTCGTGCTCAGGCGGCTCCCGTTGCTAGAAAGCCAAAGGCTGTATGCTACGCGAATCGCCCTCCGGATGCCTTCTCAATGATGAGCATCATACAACTGACTGGCTAAAATTCTCTAGCAGTTCTCCCCAGCGGTGTTCCCAATGGTTTTCCATGCGCTGACCCTCCTGTCCCTTATCTTCCAGAGCCGATGACCGATTCTGTATCCAAACCATCCAAATCACCCGAAGACACCCTCAGCTTGGGCACCAAGCTGGCCTACGGGGCAGGCGACCTGGGTACAGCCATCACGGCAAACATCCTGGCGGTGTTCTTGCTGGTGTTTTTTACCAGCGTGGCGGGCATTCCAGCAGGGATTGCGGGCAGTATTCTGCTCGTTGGCAAGATCTGGGACGCGGTGAATGACCCCATCGTCGGCATTTTGAGCGATCGCACTCAGAGCCGCTGGGGCCGGCGCTATCCCTGGATTGTGGTGGGCGCGATTCCCTTCGGCATTTTCTTTTTCTTGCAGTGGATTGTGCCCCAGTTTTCGGCCGACCCGGCTCGCAATCTGTGGATGTTAGTAGCCTACTACATCGGCATTTCGGTGCTGTTCAACATTTTCTACACCGTTGTCAATCTGCCCTATACCGCCCTCACTCCCGAACTCACCGACGACTACGACGAGCGCACCAGCCTCAACAGCTTCCGGTTCATTTTCTCAATCGGCGGCAGCATTCTCTCGCTGGTCATCGTTTTGGCGATTTTCAGCGCCATCCCTGACGACGCAGCGCGACAGTTTCAGGCGATCGGCGCAATTTGCGCGATCATTTCTGTGCTGCCCTTCTTTTGGTGTGTGTTTGGCACCTATGGGCATGTGTCGCGGCGACTGCGGCGGCGGGCGGTTCACGCAGAAGCCACACCGCCAGAAATGCCGCTACTTCAGCAGCTCAAAGTCGCCTTTGCCAATCGCCCCTTTTTGTTTGTGATTGGCATCTATCTCTGCTCGTGGCTGGCGCTACAAAACACCGTCACCATCATTCCCTACTTTGTGCGCGACTGGATGGGGCTATCAAGCCAGGTCTATACCCAGGTGGTGATCGCGGTGCAGGTGACGGCGCTGGCGATGCTGCTGGTGTGGGAACGCATCTCGCGGCGCATCGGCAAAAAAGCGGTCTATATCCTGGGCATGGTGCTGTGGGTAATCGCCGAGATTGGGCTGTTCTTGCTCCAGCCGGGACAGGTGGGCTGGATGTATTTTCTGGGCATCTTGGCGGGCATGGGCGTGTCTACGGCCTATCTGATCCCCTGGTCGATGGTGCCCGATGTGATTGATCTAGATGAGCTGCGGACGGGGCAGCGGCGTGAAGGCGTGTTCTATAGCTTTATGGTGCTACTGCAAAAAATGGGGCTGGCGATCGCCCTCTTCCTCGTTGGCCAGGCGCTAGATGCCTCTGGCTTCATCGAAAGCACGGCTGGACAAGCGATTCCAATCCAGCCAGCCTCTGCTCTCACCGCCATCCGCGTGATGATTGGCCCCCTTCCGGCGATTGTGCTGCTGCTGGGCATGGGGTTGGCCTACTTCTATCCCATCACCCGCGAAGTCCACGCGAATATCTTGCTAGAACTGAGTGAGCGTAAGTTGCGCCAGCAAAACCAAATCGAGGGCGATCAGTAGGGGTTAGGG